>NZ_JBOHGB010000043.1:0-46117 GCF_050699935.1 Actinophytocola sp. | reverse complement strand
GCTCTCGGTCGCCGCGGGATGGCTGCCGCTCGCGCCGTGGCCGTCCGTCGCGGTGCTCGGCGCCGGCGCGGTGGGTGTCGCGGCGTACGCGCGCCGCCACCGGGGCCGGATCGTCGTCGAGGCCAGGATGTTGCGTGCGCTCCGCGCGTCCGCGCCGCGGTGCCCGGGTGACACCGTGATCCCCGGGCTGACCGCCGAGGTGACCGCCGAGACCGGGGGCGACGGGGTCACCCGCGTCACCGCCACGAGCTACCACGACGCGGTCCGCGCGCTCGGCCACGTCATGGGCCGCGACCGCGGCTTCCAGCTGGACCTCATGCGCCGCACCGGAAGCGGCCGGCTCGCCGAGGTATGGGGTCGCACCGCGCTGCCCTCGGACATCCGGTTCCGCGAGCTCGGGCTCGGTTCGGCCGCCACCGCGGCCGCCGCCACGCTCGCCGAGCCGGAACGCGCGCTGCTCACCGCGTTCGCCGACGGCGTCAACGCCGCGTTCGCGCACGAGACGCCGTTCGAGTGCCGGTTCCTGTCCTACCGGCCCCAGCCGTGGCGGGTCGAGGACAGCCTGCTCGTCGCGCTCGTCCTGTTCCACTCGCTGTCCTGGAACGAGCAGGCCAAGCGCGCCGAGGCGGTCGTGCGTCGCACGATGCCCGCCGAGATCGCAGACTTCCTCCTACCCACCACCGGCGGCAACGCTCCGCCGGTGCCGGCCGGTCTGGCCGCGCACCGGGCGGAGGACGTGCCGGATGACGACCTCGTCGTGCTCGACCGGGTCGTCGCGGGCTCCAACTGCTGGGTCACCGCGCGGGGCGAGAGCCCCCTCCTCGCGTGCGACCTCCACCTGCCGCTCGGCGTGCCGAACGTCCTCTACGAGATCGACCTGGCCTGGCCGGGCACCAGGTTGCGGGGCCTCGCCGCCCCCGGCCTGCCGGTCGTGCTCACCGGCACCAACGGGCGAATCGCGTGGGGGGTCACGAACCTGACCGCCGACGTGCTCGACCTCGTCCCCACGAGCGCCGGCGGCCAGACCACCACCACCGAACGGGTCCGGGTCCGCGGCCGCGCGGAGCCGGCCGAGGTCACCGTCATCACTGACGGCGGCATGCCGGTCGCCGGCGCGCCACTGTGCGGTGAGCAGGTCGCCGTCCGCTGGACCGGGCACGACCCGCGTGCCGCCGACCTCCGCCTCCACCGTCTCGCCGCCGCCCGCGACGTCGCCGAGGCCGTCGCCGTGCTCGACGACGCCGACGGCGTCGCGCTCAACGTGCTCGTCACCGACGTGGCGGGCCACCTGGCACACCTCGCCACGGGCCTGCTCCCGCGCCGGAAGCCGACCACCCCGCGCACCGACCTCGCCGACGGGCACCTCACCGGCCCGGAACGGCCCCGGGTCCTCGACCCGGCCGACCGGATCCTGGTGTCCGCCAACGACGAAGCGCTGCCCGAGGAGCCCCACCGCATCGGCCTCGACCTCGACCCCGGCTACCGCGCCCGCCGCATCCGCGACGTGCTCACCGCCGCCGACCGCCCCGACGTGGCCGCCATGCACGCGCTCCAACACGACATCGCCGCGGACCTGTACCTGCCCTACCGCGACCTCGCCCTCGCCGCACTGCCCGCCGGTCCGATCGCGACGCTGCTCGCCGGCTGGGACGGCACCGCCGACACCCGCTCCCGCGCGTTCGGCGCGCTGGTGCGGCTGCGCGACGTGCTCGCCCGGCGCGTGCTCACGCCCTACCTCGTCGCGTGCCGGGCCGCCGACCCCGCGTTCCGCTTTCCGTTCCGCGCGTTCGACCGGCCACTGCTCGCGATCCTCCACGCCCGCGACCCCGACCTGCTGCCGGCCGGCGTGACCGACGTCGACGCGTTCGTCACCGGCTGCGTCGCCACCGCCAGTGCCGGCCCCGGTGGCGACCCCGGTGGCGCCCGCCCGCCCAGGTGGGGCCGGCTCAACCGGGTCGGCCTCGGGCACCCGCTCGCCGGACTCGCGCCGTGGGCCGACGCCGTGCTCGGCATCCGGCCCCGTCCCCAGGCCGGGATGCTGCACAGCGTCCGAACCGCCGTGGCCGGGTTCGGCGCCGCCGGCCGGATCGTGCTCACCGCGGCCGGCGTCGCCTCCGTCGCGGTGCCCGCCGGCCAGTCCGGCCACCCGCTGAGCCCGCACTACGCCGACCGGCACGCCGCCTGGGTTGCCCGGTCCGCGCCCCGACCAGGAGCCCGCCGCGACGGCTGCGGCTTCGTGCTCCGACCGCGTCCGGATGCGGGCGTCCACCAGACAGCTGACGTGCTCGGTTGTGAAGGAGATGAGAGCCGATGAGTACGGTGCACGAGCGGCCGGAGGCAACGATCACCGAGTTGTTCGCCGAGCAGGTGCGCAGCAGGCCGGAGGCGACCGCGCTGCGGTTCCTGGGCGAGGACCTGAGCTACGCGGTCCTCGACGAGCGGTCCGACCGCCTGGCCCGGCACCTCGTGGCGATGGGCGTCGGGCCGGAGTGCGTCGTCGGCGTGTGCATCGACCGCTCCTTCGAGATGATCGTCGCGCTGCTCGCGATCCTCAAGGCGGGCGGCGCGTACCTGCCGATCCACGCCAAGGAGCCCGTCGAGCGGTTCCAGTACATGCTCGACCAGGCCGGCACGCGGATCCTGCTCACCCACGAGCGACTCGCCGCGACCTTGCCCGCCGTGGACGCCGAGGTGCTGTCGCTGGACGCGGCGCCGCTGCCGGAGCCGGTGGACCCGACGCCGCTCGACCCGGCCACGATCGCCGACAGCACGGCCTACGTCTGCTACACGTCCGGTTCGACCGGCAAGCCGAAGGGTGTCTCCGTCCCGCACCGCGGCGTGACGCGGCTCGTCCAGGACGGTGACTACGCGCACTTCGGTCCCGACGAGACGATCCTGCAGCTGTGCGCGCTGACCTTCGACCCGGCCACGTTCGAGATCTGGGGCGCGCTGCTCCACGGCGGCAAGCTGGTCATCTACCAGCCCGGCACGCTCGAGCTGGACGCGCTCGCCGAGTGCCTACGCCGTGACGAGGTCACCACCCTGTGGCTGACCACCGGCCTGTTCCACCGCATGGTCGACGGCCAGCTCGACGGCCTCGGCGGCCTGCGGCAGCTGCTGGCCGGCGGTGACGTGCTGTCGCCGGCGCACATCAACCGGGTGCACCGCACCTATCCGAACCTGCGGCTGGTCAACGGGTACGGGCCCACCGAGAACACCTGCTTCACCACGTGCCACGTCGTCACCGAGCCGGTGGGCGAGCGGGTGCCGATCGGCATCCCGATCACCGGGACCCGGACCTACGTCCTCGACGACAAGCTCCAGCCGGTGGCCGACGGCGAGTGGGGCGAGCTGTTCACCTCCGGCGCCGGCCTCGCTCGCGGCTACCTCGGCCGCCCCGGGCTCACGGCGGAGAAGTTCATGCCGGACCTGTACCAGCCCGGTCAGCGCATGTACAGCATCGGCGACGTCGTGCGCAGGGAGCCCGACGGCGCGCTCACCTTCCGCGGCCGCCGGGACAACCAGGTGAAGGTCGGCGGCTACCGGGTCGAGCTCGGCGAGATCGAGGCCGTGCTCGCCGGGCAGCCGAGGGTCAAGGAGGCCGTCGTGGTGGTCCGCGAGGACATCACGCCCGGCGAGAAGGTGCTCGCCGCCTACGTCGTCCCCGAGGGCGACGACGAGAACCTGCTCGCCGACCTGCGGCTCGCGCTGCACCGCAGGCTGCCCGCGCACATGATCCCGCCCGCCATCGTGATCCTCGACCAGTTCCCGCTGACCCGCAACGAGAAGATCGACCGCAAGGCGCTCCCGACTCCCCAGCAGGCGCCCCGCGAGGTCGACACCGAGTTCGAGGCGCCCCGCACCCCGGTCGAGGCGCTGCTCGCCGACATGTGGAGCGACGCGCTCGCGATCCGCGAGGTCGGCGTGTACGACGACTTCTTCGAGCTGGGCGGCAACTCGCTGATGGCGACCGACCTGCTCGCCAAGATCCGCGTCGCGCTCGACGTCGACGTGCCTGGCGCACGCCTGTTCTACGAGAACGCCACCGTCTCCGGTCTCGCCGAGATCGTCGACAAGTCTCCCGCACTGTCCGCCCAGGACGGACCAGCGGCCTGAGCCCGGCCGCCGCCGCTACAACTCACGGAGGAGGAACCCATGAAGCTCACGCGGCCGACGGGCGCTGAGGACATCGACCTGGACTCGGTCGACCTCGTGGACGCCGCCATCCACGGCGAGGGCGACCCGCACGCCATCTGGCACGCCATGCGCGAGCACGACCCGGTGCACTGGCAGCAGGTCACGCCCGAGCTCGGCTTCTGGTCCGCCACTACGTTCGTGGACGTCACCAGGGTCCTCAAGGACCACCACGTGTTCACCTCCGAACACGGCACCCTGCTCAACCTGCTCGGCAAGAAGGACCCGGCGAGCGGTCAACAGCTGCCCGCCACCGATCCGCCCAAGCACACGAAGATGCGCTCGCCGGTGCAGCGCGCGCTCAACAGCCGCATCCTGGCTCGGCACGAGGAGCTGATCCGCAAGGAGATCAGGATGCTCTTCGACGCCGTGGTCGACGGCGAGGTGGTCGACCTCGCCGAGATGAACGCCAAGATCCCGATGGCGGTCACCGGCACCCTCATGGGCCTGGACCGGGAGGACTGGCCGCAGCTCACCTTCCTCACCAGCCAGGCGATCGCACCTGACGACCCGGAGTTCGTGCGGCCGGAGGGCGGCAAGGCGACCCTGCACCGTGCGCACCGCATGCTGTTCGCCGCGTTCGAGGAGGCCATGACCCGCCGCGTCGGTGGCGGCACCGGCGACCTCATCGACATCCTGCGCACCATGGAGCTCGAGGACGGCAGGCGGCTGCGGCCCGGTGAGATCGTGTCCAACTGCTACAGCCTGCTGCTCGGCGCGAACGTCACCACCCCGCACGTGCCCAACGCCGCCATCGTGGAGCTGGTCGAGCACGACCTCTACGACGAGTGGGCCGCCCACCCCGAGCTGCTGGAGAGCGGCATCGAGGAGGCGTTGCGCTGGAGCTCGCCCGCGAGCCATTTCATGCGCTACGCCAAGGTCGACGTCGAGCTGAGCGGCACCACGATTCGCAAGGGCGAGCCCGTCGCCGCGTGGCTCGGCTCCGCGAACCGCGACGCCACCGTCTTCCCCGACCCGTACTCCTTCGACCTGCGCCGCACGTCGAAGGAGCGCAACCTCGCTTTCGGCGTCGGACCGCACTACTGCGTCGGCCACGCGGTCGCCCGGATCACCCTGCGGGTGTTCTTCGAGGAGCTGTTCGAGCAGTTCGCCGGGTTCGAGCTGGCGGGGGAGCCGGAGCACCTGCACTCGAACTTCATCGCCGGGATGAAGCACCTCCCGGTCGTCGCCAGGCGCAGGCAGCCGGTCGGGCCAGCGCGGTGACCGGAGGGAGCAGACGACCATGACGCTGGCGACGGTGTTCCGCCACACCCCGCACCAGAACCCCGCCACACCGGCACGGATCGCGGAGATCCTCGCTGATCCCGGGTTCGGCAAGCACGTCACCGACCACATGGTGACGATCGACTTCGACCCGGAGAACGGCTGGCACGACGGGGAAATCCGCCCGTACGAGGACCTGCGGATCGCCCCGTGCGCCAACGTGCTCAACTACGGGCAGGCCATCTTCGAGGGCCTCAAGGCGTACCGGCAGCCCGACGGGTCCGTCGCCACGTTCCGGCCGGAGGCGAACGCCGCCCGGTTCCGGGACTCCGCGCGCCGCCTCGCCATGCCGGAGCTGCCCGAGGACCTGTTCGTGTCGTCGCTGTCCGAGCTCATCGCCGTCGAGGACCGCTGGATCCCCGCCGGCGACGGGCAGTCGCTGTACCTGCGGCCGTTGATGATCGCGACGTCCACCGACCTGCTCGTCACCCCCGGAACCGAGTACACCTATGTCGTCGTCGCGTTGCCGTCCGGCCCGTACTTCACCGGCGGCGTCACACCGGTGAGCGTGTGGCTGTCCCGCGAGTACGTGCGTGCCGCGCCGGGCGGCACCGGGGCGGCGAAGTTCGCCGGAAACTATGCCGGTACGTTCGTGGCGCAGGCACAGGCGAAGGCGGCGGGCTGCGACCAGGTCGTGTGGCTGGACGCGGTCGAGCGTCGGTGGATCGAGGAGATGGGCGGGATGAACCTGTTCTTCGTCTTCGGCTCCGGCACCGACGCGCGGGTCGTCACGCCCGGTCTCACCGGGACACTGCTGCCCGGTGTCACCCGTGACTCCGTGTTGCGCCTGGCGACCGATCTCGGCCTCGCGGTCGAGGAGCGCCGGGTGTCTACAGAGGAATGGCAGGCCGCGGCCGCGTCCGGCGCGCTGACCGAGGTGTTCGCCTGCGGCACGGCCGCCGTCATCACGCCGGTCGGCGCCGTCCGCCACAGCGAGGGCGGGTTCACCGTCGCCGACGGCGAGCCTGGCCCCGTGACGATGCGGCTGCGCGACCGGCTCACCGGCATCCAGGAAGGGCGTGTGCCCGATCCTTATGGCTGGATGCGCGGGATCGGCTGAGGTGCCGTCACTACGCGGTGGCAATCTGCTCGCCGAGGTCGGCACGGATCTCGGCGAGCAGGGTCTCCGGTGCGGACATGAACTCGAAGTGCCCGCCCGGCAGCTCGACGTGGCGGCAGTCCGCCGACGTGTCCGTCCAGCCACCCATGAGCTTCATGGGGATCTCCGGGTCCTCGCTCCAGCCGATCGCGGTGATCCCGGCCGGGATGGTGATGGCGCCGGGGGAGTAGCGCTTGTTCGCCTCGATGTCGTTGACGAGCACCTCGAGCCCCATCTCGATCAGCGCGCCCGTCGGCTCGCCGCCGAGCCTGGTGATGATGTGGCCCAGCTCCACCCGCAGCCCGTCGGCGTCGAGCTCGAGCAACCTGCCGTACGGACCGTCGTGCGGCGCGACCTGCGAGGAGACGAAGACCCTGGTAGGCAAGGGAAGTCCGGCCGCGGCGAGCTGCCGGGTCACCTCGACGCCGGGCAGCGCGCCGCCGCAGTGGCCGAAGAACGCGAACGGCCGGTCGAGATGCGGGCGCAGGTACTCGATGAGCCCTTCCGCCATGTTCTCGTAGGTCTCGTAGTGCGGCTCGGCGATCCGGTTCTGGCGTGCGGGCGGCTGGATCAGGCAGACGTCGATGTCGCCGACCTTCCTCGGCCACGCCTGGTACATCGAGGCGCCACAGCCCGAGTAGGGGAACAGGAAGAGACGGGCCCGGGCCTCGGGATCCGGCCGGCGCAACAGCCAGCGAGGCGGCCTTGCCCGGCGCGACTCACTCATGTGGACGAACGTAGAGGAAACCCCGTGGTTACTTCAAGTTCCGCGACAGGCCCGCGCCCGACGGGTGGATCTCAATGATGATCCTGTCAAGCGATGGCCGCATTCGGCGCGGCGGGTTGCCGGAGTCGGTTCTCGCGCGGCAGTGCCCACAGGACGTCCACGAGGCGTCGGGCGAGCGCGATGATCGCTTTGGCGTGGCGTTGGTGTTCGGAACGCCTTCGTTGGCAGAGCTCGCGGGATGGTCCGTCGATTCTGAGGCTGGAGCAGGCGGCCAGGCGGGCCGGGCTGCCGAAGACGGTCAGGTCGCCGGCGAGGAATTCGGCGCCGAGCGTGGGTCCCGTGCCGGGCATGCTCTCGATGATCTTCGTGGTCGGGTGGGCACGGAACCGCTCGGCGAGAGTCTTGTCAAGGGTGCGGACGGTGGGGATCGACGCGCGGTGCGTGCCGTGTTCCCGCAGGTGGTCGGTGAGGCCCTGTTCACCGGCCTGCCGGATCGCCTCGGGCGTGCAGTACCCGGCGACGAGGACGGTCCGATGCCCGGTCAGCACGGACCGCTCCACGACGAGCTGGTCTGGCGTCGCGATCTCGCGCGGGTCGCGCCGCGGCCGGGCGGTCTCGGCGATGACCTTGGCGTCGCGAGCGTCGGTCTTGCACTCGCCGAACGCGCCGGCCATCCGGCCGGGCACGTACCCCACCGGTTGGTCCGTAGTGACCAACAACGCGAGCAGCGGGCCGCCTGGTCGTTTGCTGACCTGCACGGACCACAGCACAATGCCGTCAGCGTCCACGGCCGTGGGGTGGTGAGCCGTCTTGCCGACATCGGCACCGATCCACACCATCTCGGGAATGGTCAGCTGCCGCTCTTCCTTGATCACTCCCACAACGGCGGTCGCCGATCAGCCACGCCTCGTCGTCTCCGGGCATCCAGGGCGACTCCCTGAAGATCATGAACTTAGGGGTAGCCGATGACGGGACCTGATGTGGACATGGTGCGAACGCCGCTGCGGTACCTCGACGGCGCACAGGTCGCCGAGCTGTGCGCGAAGATCGACCCGCTCGAGGTGGTGACGGAGGCCTTCCTCGCCGTCCGCGACGGCCGGTCGGCGGTGGCGCCGGAGGCGGCGTTGCGCTGGACCGCGCCGGACGGGACCGCCGCGCGGAGCCTGGTCCTCCCCGCCCACCACGACGGCGCGTACGGCTGCAAGATCATCAACGCGTGCGTCGGCAACCCCGATCGGGGGCTGCCCCGCGCGGGTGGCCTGATCCTGTTGTACGACAGGGAAACCGCGGCGCCGGTGTGCATCATGGAGGGAGCCAGGATCAGCGCCCTGCGCACGGCGGCCGTGTCCGTGGCGGCGCTGCGGGCGGTGCGGCCGCTCGTGTCGGTGCGCCGCGTCGCGTTCCTCGGGTGCGGCCGGCAGGCGCGGACGCACCTGGAGTTGTTGCGCGCCAACGGTGCCGTCGACTCCGTGCTGGCCTACGACCAGGATCCCGCCCGTGCCAGGGAGTTCGCCGACTCAGCGCCCGGCGTGGAGGTGGAGGTGGTCACCGAGCCGCGAGCCGCGGTCAGCGACGCCCCGGTCACCGTCGCGGCCACCACCACCACGACATCGTACGTGCCCCTGGCATGGTTGCCGGCGGGAGCCGTGTTCCTGAACGTCTCCCTGGACGACGCGGCGGAGGATGTGTTGCTGGGCGCCGAACACCTCGTGATCGACGACTGGCACCTGGTGAGCGAGGACCGATCGCGGCTGCTGGGCAGGCTCATCGGCGCCGGGCGCGCCACCGCACCCGGTGTGCACAAGCTCGGTGCCCGCCAGATCGACACCGACCTGGCCACGCTGCTGTCTGGAGGCTACTCGCGGCCGTTCGCCGCCCCCGACCGCACCGTGATCAACCCGTTCGGCATGGGTGTCCACGACGTCGCCCTCGCCACCCGCGTCTACCGAACCGCCGAGGAATCCGGCGCCGGCACTCTCCTGCCCCGCTGACCCGCCGGACCGGCGGATCTTCGTCCTACGCCCGCCGGTGAGTTCGGCCGGGCCGGCTGGTCATACCTTGCGACCACCGGTTCGACCAGCGAAGGAGCGGCTCATGGTGATCGTCGCGGGACATGTCGTCGTCGATCCGCGGCAGCGCGAGTCCTACCTCGCGGAATGCGTGAGCGTCGTCGACCAGGCGCGCCGTGCGCCCGGCTGCCTCGACTTCGCCATCTCCGCCGATCTGGTGGACGTCGGCCGCATCCTTAGCTTCGAGCGCGGGGAGCCGCAGGCGTGCACCCACTGACCTGACCGCGTGCCACACCGTCGCCTTCAGCGGCACCTGCCATTCGCGGATCACTTTCACCGAGTGCGACTACGCCCGGCACTGCCGGCCGTCAGCGGGGACCTCGCGACGTGGGGACGCGGTCGAGCTGTTCCTCAGGCTGGTGGGCCCGCGGGCATGGCCTCCGGCCCGCTCGGCTGTCGTTGGGAGTGCCACTGGGTTCCTGTCTGGACTCTAGCGATTCGGATGTGGTGTGGTTGGTCGGTGGATGACCAATCTCGCCGCGGCGAAGCAGGCGAGTACGGTCAGCCAGCCGACCGGGTAGGACGCCGTCGTCGTGATGAAGCCCATCGCGGCGGGGCCGGTGAGGAGGCCGAGGAAGAAGCCGAGCATGACGCGACCGGTGAGCCGCGCCGTGCCTTCGCGGCTGGTGTGCCTGAGCACCGCGACCATGGCCACGGAGTTCCACGCCACGGCGGTGAGCCCGAGCCCCACGGCGCCGATCCACACGAGCCAGCTCATGCCGAATGCGGACACTATGATCGGCACCTCTGACAGCGCGGCCGCGATTGCGAGCGTCGCCAGGGCACCGGCGGGGTCCCCTAGCCTGCCGCCCAGCCATCCCCACAGATACCGGGAAACGATTCCCAGCAGACCTACGCACGAGATCAGCAAGCCCGCCGTGCGCTCGTCGAAGCTGAGAACGGAATGGGCGTACAAAGGCAGGAACCCGTTGGTGGCGCCCATTCCGATGCCCATGAGCAGGCCGTAGACGCCGAGCGTCAGTGCACCGGTGTGCGCAGTGGGCTGGGGACTAGATCCTTTGTGGACATCTCGCGCCACGAGTCCGGCCCCGCGAAAGAACAGCAACGTGTATACGAGGCCGGCGATGGACAGAATCGTGACGGCCTGCGCGGCTGCTCTCCATCCCCACATGTCCGCGAGCGGCGGCAAGGTCGCTCCCGTCAGTAGTGCCGCGACCTGAACGCCTGCCTGTTTCACACCGACCGCCCGACCGTGGTGCCTCGGCGCGACGTAGGCGACGATCGCCTGATTGGTCGCCGGGTTGCCGATCGCGAGTGCCACGCCCATCGCGCCTACTACGAAAAACAGCGCTACGTGGCTCCTGGTGTACATGATGAGCCCGAAACAGGCAGCCGTCACCACGAACACCGCCAGCACCGAACGCTCGATTCCCAGCCCGTTGAGAATACGTGACGAAAACACCGAGGTCACAATGGCGACCGCGAAGAGCACGGTCGGCAACAATCCGAACACGGCCGGGCTGATTTGGAGATCGTTCGTAATGTTCGGCGCGAGTACACCCAGGCTGAACTGCATGGTCGAACTGACTATCATCGCCAGTGCGAGAATTGCGACGATGTTCGACTGGTGCCGCGCTTCCGGCAGCTGGTCCTCGACCATCAGGCCGCGCTTCGTCGGGGTCGTCGCGGCTCATCGCACGTCCGGGCGGTCGCGGCGAGCGTGGCCCAGACGGGGCTACTATATGCGGTGACCCCGTGGCGAGACGCCGCGCGGTGAGCATGGAGCGTGTGCATATCGGCTCGTGACAGCGTCCTTTGGTACGGGTAGTCTGCGCGGGACCGATTGGCCGAACACCTCCATATGGAGCGGAGGAAAAGGTGACAGGCGATAGCGAGCGACAGGAATCGTATGTTCAGTCGCTGAGTCGCGGGCTCGGTGTGCTGCGCTGCTTCACGGCGAGCACGCCCAACCTCACCATCGCCGAAGTCGCGCACGCGACCGGGCTGACCCGGTCCACCGCGAGGCGATTCCTGCATACTCTTAAAACGCTCGGTTATGTCGGTTCGCAAAACGGCCGATTCCACTTGCGGCCACGGGTACTCGAGCTTGGTTACGCGTACCTGTCGTCGGTTTCGATCGCCGACATCGCGCAGGAGTGTCTGGCTCCCGTCGCCGAGGAGCTCCACGAGGCCTGCTCTGCCGCCGTCCTGGACGGCCACGACATCTTCTTCATCGCACGGGTGCAGACGAGCCGGGTCATGAGCATCACGCTCACCGTCGGTACGCGGCTCCCGGCGTACTTGACCTCGCTGGGACGCGTTCTGCTCGCCGGCCTGTCCGAGGCCGAACTGGACGAGTACCTGCGGACCGCGGAGTTCCACCGGGAGACCGGCCGGACGGTCGTCGAGAAGGACGCCCTTCGCGAGCTGCTGGCCAAGGTTCGCCGAGACGGCTATTGCCTGGTCGACCAGGAGATGGAGATCGGCGTCCGCTCCGTGGCGGTCCCGGTGCGAGACGGGACCGGAAACGTCGTAGCCGCGGTCAACGCCGCCGCGCATGCTTCCCGAGTCGGGCTCGCCAGCCTTCGCAAGACTTTCCTGCCACGGCTCCAGGAGGCCGCGCAGGAGATCGAGACCGCCCTCGCCGCCAAGCGTTGAGCTGACACCGCGCGCACTCCTGGTGCCGCCGGCGCGCGTCTTGGCGGATGGCCCTGTAGATCGTTCAGGCATTGGTCCGATCCGTTCTCTCGTCATGTCCTCGGTACCAGCACGCCTCGTGATGACGCGTCGTTGACCGGGTGCCGGCACGCCGGGTAGTGTTCACTATAAGCACCATGGTTCGCATCGTGGACGCTCGCCGGAACGTTGTCTCGAGGGGCCAGGAGGACATCAATGGCGCTGGGAGAGCCCCGCTACCTGAAGGTCGACGATCTTCAGGTCGGTGTCTACGACGTCAGCCCGGAGGCGGAGTACTTCTGGTCGCAGGTCGCCGAGCGGCGGGTGGTGATCCGGTACTGCGAACGATGCGGCCGATACAGCCATCCCCGACAGGGAACCTGCGCCAACTGCTTTGCCGGTGGCCTCACGTGGCGAGAGGTGCCGGGCAGCGGGACCGTCTACACGTACAGCACGGCGTACCGGGCGAAGGACCCGGACATGACGATGCCGCGCACGTTCGCGCTCGTCGAGCTCGCCGACGTCGAGACGTACCTGTTCACCGAGATCGTCCCGGCCGAAGGGGTACACATCGGACTTCCGGTTGAACCGTTGTTCGTCCAGACCGAACAGGGCGTGCTGCTCAAGTACCAGACACGCACGAACTAGGAGGGCCTGTCGTGCCGTTCGAGGACATCGTCGTCGCCGGGTACGCAGCCGCGGCTCAGACCCTGCCGCTCGCGCCGGACGAACGGCCCAAGAGCACGTTGGGGTTGGTCAACGAGGCCATCGGCGGTGCGGTGGACATGGCCGGAGTCGACCGGCGGCGGATCGACGCCGTGATCACGCATCGTCCGCCGTCGGCCGACCACGTCCTCCAGTTCAACCAGAAGATCGTCGAGGAGTTGAAGATCGCTCCCACGTCGACGACATCGATCACCAATCACGGCGCCGGCATGCTCAGCGGCTTCAAGTACGGCGCACTCCTCTTGGAACGAGGACTCGCCGACTACGTCCTGCTCGCCAGTGGCGATGCCGGGGCCCTGTGGATCCACGACGAGGCGGGCCAGAACGCGAACCTCGAGTCGGACACGCACTTCGAGGCGCCGTACAAACCGATCACACCGGCCCTCTACGCGCAGGTGGGCCAGCGCTACCTGTACGAGCGGAAGATCGGCGAGGAGGCCCTGGCGCACATCGCGGTCGAGAACCGCAAGTGGGCACTGCGGCACCCGGACGCGACCATGCGGCACAAGGGCGAGCTCACCAAGCAGCAGGTGCTGGAGTCACCGATGATCGCCTCACCCAGCCGGCTGCTGCACTGCGCGCCCTTCTACAAGGGCGGCCGCGCGGGAGCGGTCGTGCTGGCCAGGGCCGCGGACGTGCCGTGGACCGGACGGCCCGCCATCCTGGTGCGGTCGGTGGGGGAGTGCGTGACGCACGAGTACATCTCCGGGCGGATGGGCCTGTACGGCTTCGGCCCGTGGGCCGATGGTCCGAACCTGACGGTGACCGCGGCGGCGCTGGCCGCGCGGCAGGCGTACGAGTTCGGCGAGATCTCCGCCGCGGACCTGGACATCGTCAACACGCCGCTGCCGTTCGCGTTCGCGATCCTCATGGTGCTCGAGGAACTCGAGCTGTGCCCACCCGGCCAGGTGGCGGACTGGGTTCTCGGCGGCGGCATCGACTTCGACGGCGGCCTACCGTTCAACACCCACGGCGGCAGTCTCTCGTTCGGACAGTCCCATCTGAACTGCATCATGGACTGCGTGATCGAGAGCCTCGAGCAGCTCGACGGGGTGGCGAAAGGACGCCAGGTCGAGGACCCCCGAACCGCTCTGGTCCACTCGCACGGCGGCGTGCTCGCCGCCCACACGGTCGCCATCTTCGAGCGGAGTGCCTGATGGGCGTCCGTGAGCTGCTCGCGCCCCGCACGCTGGCTCTGGTCGGAGCGTCGGAGAAGTCCGCGTTCGCGCGTGCGGTGTGGAGCAACCTCGCCGGCTCGCGGCGTACCGCCGCCCGGCTGCACCTGGTACATCCGACGACGCGCGAGGTGTTCGATCGGCCCTGTCATCCGTCCATCGCGGAGATCGACGAGCGGATCGACTGTGCCGTCGTCTGCGTGCGTCGAGAACGCGTGCCAGACGTCCTCGCCGATGCCGCCGCGGCCGGCGTGCCTGCCGCGGTCGTGTTCGCCACCGGGTTCGAGGAGTCCGCGGACGACACGGGTCCCACGCTCGCCCGGCGGGTGCGGGACATCGGACTGTCGTCCGGACTGGCCGTCGCGGGCCCCAATTGCCTCGGCGTGGCCAACCTGCTCGACGGCGTGACGCCGTATTCCGGTGGGATACCCGAGGATCTCGCCGCTGGCCGGGTGGCGATCGTGTCCCAGAGCGGCGGACTGCTCGCCGTGCTGCTCGAGGCCGCCGCGGTTCGTGGAGTAGGGATCGGCGTTGCCGTCTCCAGCGGCAACGAGACCGTCACGTCCATGGCCCACTACACCAGGGTGCTCGCCGATGACGATCGGGTCGAGGTCATCGGCCTGGTCGTGGAGGGTTTCCGGGACGGCCCCGACATGCTGGCCGCGACTCGGCACGCCGTCAAGCGGGGCAAGCGCGTGGTGTTCCTGAAGTTGGGCCGCGCGGCGGCCGGGATGCGCGCCGCGCGATCACATACGGGCAACCTCGGCACGAGCTACGAACGGTTCCGCGGAGTGGTCGAGCAGTGCGGCGGCGTGCTCGCCGACGACCTGCCCGACTTCCTCACCGCGCTGATCCTGGTCTCCGCACTGCACGGTAGGGCGGGGCGCGTCGCCGTCGTCGCGTGTTCGGGCGGCACGGCCGCGCTCGGTGCCGACCTGGCTGAACGCCGGGCGGTTCCTCTGTCCACTTTGGAAGACGCCACGACCGCGAAGCTGGCCGCGGTCCTGCCTGAGCACGCGGCGATCGGCAACCCGGTCGACTTGATCACGCCCACCGCGGAGTCGGCCGGCGCGGTGCTCGACGCACTCGACAGCGACGATGGCGTGGACGCCATGCTCGTGGCCCTCCCGTTGTTCCGCACGCCGGAGCGCACGGTCCCGGCCATCGCCGCGGTCGCGCGCGCCGCCACCAACTACCGCGGCCGCACCCCGCTCGTGGCCGCGACCGTCATGCCCGGCACGGTGAGCGCGGAGTGGGCGAGGACGCTGGGCGGATGCCCGCTCGTCGACGGACTGGACATCGCTCTGACGGGTGTGGGCAACGTGCTTCGCCAGGAGGTGTACCTGCGATCGGTGGCACGGAGATCTGGTGGCATCGGCTCACGGCCCGAGACCGGTCTCGCCGTGCGCGCCTGGTCGGAACAGGACCTACTCGCGGAGCTCAGCGCGCGCGACTTCCCCGTGGTCGAGCAGCGCCATCTGGACTCGGAAAGCGAGCTGTCCTCACTGGACGATGCCGGGCTGCGGTTTCCGGTTGTGGTCAAGGTGGACTCGCCGGATGTCCCGCACAAGTCCCACGCGGGTGGAGTACGAACCGGTGTCGGCTCGCTCGACGAGTTGGCGAGCGCGCTGCCGACCATCCGAGGCGACGTGCTCCGGCATGTGCCGTCCGCCCGCATTCGTGGCTTTCTCGTGCAGCGGCAGGTGGTCGGCGACGTTCGGGAGCTGTTCGTCGGCGGGGTTCGTGATCCGGCGCTCGGGCCACTGATCGCCGTCGGACTGGGTGGCACGAACGTCGAGTCCCTCGGCGGCGCCAGGTTCATGTCCGCCCGATTCCTCGACGGCGCGGACGTCCGGTCGGCCGTGCTGACCTCGGGAATGAGGTCGCTTGTGGACGGGGGATACGACGTCGACGCCTTCGTCGCTCTGGTGGTACGCGTCGCGCGCCTGTTCGAGGCGAGCGACGGGATCGCCGAACTGGACCTGAACCCGGTGCTGCTCGGTCGCACGGGCGAAGGTCTGTGGCTGGTCGACGCCCTCGCCGAGCCGGCCGATCAGCAGCCGTCCATGACCAGAGAGGTGGAACGACCGTGACCGTCACCCAAGCCCCGGCTGACACCACGAGCATCCCCGGTGCGGCGGAGAGCCTGGTGTGGGAGACCGACACTCGCTTCCGGCTCCACTCAGCCGTCTATACCTCACCGAGGATCTTCGAGTTGGAGCTGTCCAGGATCTTCGGGCGCTGCTGGCTCTTCCTCGGTTACGAGGGCTCGATCCCCGAGCCGGGCGACTATCTCACCACGACCATGGGACTGCAGCCGGTGATCGTCACCCGGACCGATGGCGGGGAGATCGCGGCGATGCTCAACCGGTGCGCGCACCGAGCGTCGGTGGTCTGCCGGGAGGAACGCGGACGGGCGACGACCTTCCGCTGCCCTTATCACGGTTGGGTCTACCGCAACGACGGCACGCTGATCGGTGCGGCCCAGCGGCAGGGCTACCCGGACGACTTCATGAGCTGGGGGCTGCGGCTGCCACCGGTGCGGGTGGAGAGCTATCGGGGACTGATCTTCGGCACGCTCGATCCGGATGCCGTGCCGCTGCTGGACCGGCTCGACGGAGTTCGGCGCTACATAGACCTGTGGTGTGACCGCTCGCCGACCGGGCGCTACGACATCGCGTCCGCGGCGCATCGGTACTCCTACGAGGCCAACTGGAAGTTCCAGATGGAGAACGGCGTCGACGGATACCACGGCAACTACATCCACGAGTCGTTCACGAAGATCCTCGAACGGTCCGGCGAACGCAAGGCCACCGACATAACCCGCGCGCGCAACAACGTGAGCGCGCACAACTACGCGATCGGGCTGCCCTGCGGCGACGCGTTGCTGGAGCGGGAGAGCGGGATGCTCGGCACCTACGACTTCAGTCGGCATCCCGAGTTCGCCGAGGCACTCCGACGCCAGCACGACGGCGATCGCGTTCGCGACATCATGATGCAGCGCAACATCTTCATCTTTCCCAACCTCTTCCTCTTCGAGTCGCACATCAGGGTCGTTCGGCCGGTACGGCTGGACCACACGTACGTCGATGTCCATCCCGTCCACCTGCAGGGGGTCGACGACCAGCTGAACATCGACCGGCTCAAGGAGCACGAGCGGTTCTTCGGACCCGCCAGCTTCGGCGCGCCGGACGACATCGAGGCGTTCCTGTGCGTGCAGACGGGCGCACAGGCGACGGTCGACCCGTGGTTGGAGATGTCCCGCGGCATGCACCGCGAGGAGCGTCTGGAATCCGGTGAGGTTCGCGGACATTCGACCGACGAGACGACGCAGCGGGCCCAGTACCGCGAGTGGCGGCAGCTGATGCGTGGCGGGGAGGCACGGTGACGCGCATGACGACGGTCGAGGACCTGATCCTCCGTCACGACGTCGAGATGTTGCTCTACCACGAGGTGCGGCTGCTCGACGAGGGCCGGTTCGACGACTGGCTCGAGTTGTACACCGAGGACGCTCGTTACGTAGTACCCATCGGCGACCGCGACGACGATCACGAGCCGGCCGTCATCGACGACTCCCGCCAGCGAATGGGCGAGCGGGTGTTCCGACTCACCGAAACGCTCGTGCACGCCCAGAACCCGCCCTCGCGGACCCAACACGAGGTGACCAATGTCGACATCCTCGAGCGTTCCACCGAGACGATCGTCGTCGGCTGCAACCAGACGGTGCACGAGATTCGCGGTGGAGACATCTTCCACGTTGGTCTGGGGTCGCCGCGCAGCTTTCACGCACGGGTCACCTACCGGCTCGTGAACGCTGCGGATGGCTGGCGGATCGCGCTGAAGTCGGTCGTCCTTCTCGATCGGGACATGCCGCTCGGCAACCTCGTCTTCATCATCTGAGCGCGGGAGTGCTCGATGAGTAGCGGCGACACGGAAGGTGGACGGACACCAAGAGCATTCATCCGCAACGAGTTCTCCGTCGTGCGAATCGAGTGGTGCACCGACGAGCGGCGGGGATCGTTGCGCATCGAGGTGCCCTCGACGGACCAGTCCATCGTGCTTGACCCGCTCGAGCTGGAGGCCCTGACCAAGATCGACCGAGTGCTGCTGCGCGAGTTGCTGGTGGAGGGTGACGAGCGATGAGGGTCGACCCGGGGAGTGTGTGGGAGGCGAGATGCTGAGAATCACGGCGGATCTCGGCCTGTGTGAGGGATACGCGAACTGCATGATCGCGGCGCCGGAGGTGTTCACGGTCGACGACGCCGACGGCGTTGTGGTTCTGCTCCAGGAGCAGGTGTCCGAGTCTCAGCGTGCCGAGGTGCTGCAGGCAGTGGAAAGCTGCCCGGTGCGGGCACTGGCCGTGGCCGAGCGGCAACCATGACCACCACCTCGTCCGTGCTGATCGTCGGGGCGTCGACGGCTGGTTGGCGCACGGCCACCGCGCTGCGCGCCGCGGGCTACGACGGGTCGATCGTCGTCGTCGGTGACGAGCCGCACCTGCCCTACGACCGCCCATGCCTGTCCAAGCAGCTGCTGCTGGGAACGTGGCCGGTCGAGCGCGCCTACCTCACCACGGCCACCGAGGTGCGTGACCTCGCCGTCGACCTCCGGCTCGGCGTCGCGGTGCGTGCGGTCGGCGCCGGGCACGCCGAGCTGACCGACGGATCGACGGTCTCCTTCGAGCACCTCGTCGTGGCCACGGGTGTGCGGCCCAGACTGCCCCCGGGCTGGGCGGCCGGGCGGGCGATGCACGTGCTGCGCCGCATCGGCGACTCGGTCACGCTGAGGCGCAGCCTGGCCGGCGCGTCGAACGTCCTCGTCGTCGGTGGCGGTTTCATCGGGACCGAGGTCGCGGCGGCGGCCCGCCGGCTAGGTCTGGAAACGACGATCCTCCTCCAGGAGGACGTTCTCCTCGAGCTCGCGCTCGGCCCCGCGGCGGGTGGTGCGGTGACCGAGTCGCACCGCGCGAACGGCGTGAAGGTCCTACCCGGTGCGATGATCGGCACCATCCTGACCGCGTCGGACGACGAGGTCGTCGTCGAGCTGGCCGACGGCGCCAGGCTGGAGAGCGACTGCGCGGTGTTCGGCCTCGGCTCACTGCCCAATGTGGAGTGGCTGGCCGGGTGCCTGCCCGGCGACCTGTCGGGCGGCCTGCCCTGCGACGGCTCCGGGCGAGTCATCGGCAGCCCGTTCCCGATGCACGCGGTCGGCGACGTGGCGTCCTGGCCGGACGAGCACTTCGGTGGCCACGTCCGGCACGAGCACTGGACGAGCGCGGGAGAGCAGGCCCGGGTCGTGGCCGCGACGCTGACCGGAGCCACCCGGCCACCGCGCTCGCTGCCCTACTTCTGGTCCGACCAGTTCAACAAGATCCAGCTGGTCGGGCGCCCGGACCTCGCGACCTCGGTCGTGCGAATCGACACCGCCGGTGGCGGCCGCCCCGGCGCGATCTTCGCCTACTACCGCGGGACGACCCTCGTCGCCGCGGCGGCCATCGACGCTCCGCGAGCACTGGCGGCGGTTCGCCGGGTGGTCTCGCACGACACGGGGGACCGGGACCTGGCACGGCTCGTCGGGTCCGTCGGCTGACGACAACTGTTCCGCCGGCACCGCGAAGAAAGGAATGTGCGATGAGAACAGCCTCTGAGTCGACCCAGGCTTTCCGCCGGGTGCGCGACACACTTCTGCGGCTGCGTGACGACCACGATCAGGCGTACCGGGAGTTCCGCTGGCCGGAGCTCGACCGGTTCAACTGGGCCACCGACTGGTTCGATGTCGTGTCGGAACCGGACAGGACGGCGCTGTCCATAGTCGAGGCCGACGGCAGCCGGCTCGACCGGTCCTTCGCGGACATGTCGCGCAACTCGAACCGGGTGGCCAACTGGTTGCGTGGCAACGGTGTGGCGCCCGGCGATCGGGTGCTCGTCATGCTGAACAACCAGGTGGAGCTATGGGAGACCGTTCTCGCGTGCATGAAGCTGGGTGCCGTCATCATCCCGGCGACGACACTCCTGTCCACCGAGGACGTCCGGGATCGGGTGGAGCGTGGCGACGTCCGGCACGTCGTCGTGACGGCTGACGTCGTCGACGCCTTCCGCGACGTGCCCGGCGACTACACGCGCGTTGCGGTCGGAGCGGCCACGCCGGGCTGGTTGGCCTACGCCGACGGATATGCGGCCGGCGATGTGCTGGAGGCCCACCCGACCCGCGGCGACGATCCGATGCTGCTCTACTTCACATCCGGTACGACCGCCAACCCCAAGCTGGTCGAGCACACCCACGCGTCTTACCCGGCCGGGCATCTCTCCACGATGTACTGGATCGGTCTACGGCCCGGCGACGTGCACCTCAACGTCTCCTCGCCCGGATGGGCCAAGCACGCGTGGAGCAGCCTGTTCGCACCGTGGAACGCCGAAGCGACGATTCTCGTGTACAACTACTCGCGCTTCGACGCGAACGCGATGCTCGACGTGGTCGTGGACAACGCGGTAACGACGTTCTGCGCACCGCCGACCGTGTGGCGGATGCTCATCCAGCAGGACCTCTCCCGCCGGTCGGTACGGATCCGGGACGCGGTGGCGGCCGGCGAGCCGCTCAATCCGGAGGTCATCGACCAGGTTCAGAAAGCATGGGGGATCACCGTTCGGGACGGCTTCGGGCAGACCGAAACCACGGCACAGGTCGGGAACTCGCCCGGGCTCCCCGTACGTGTCGGCGCGATGGGCCGGCCGCTGCCCGGATACGCGGTCGAGCTGCTCGATCCGGTGACCGGCAGACCCGGCGACGAAGGAGAGATCGCACTCGACCTGTCGAAGCGCCCACTCGGCCTCATGACCGGGTATCGCGACGATCCGGAACGCACGGACGATGCGTTCCGCGACGGCTACTACCGCACTGGCGACATCGCCCGCCGGGACCGCGAGGGATACCTGACCTACGTCGGCCGCGCCGACGACGTGTTCAAGTCGTCGGACTACCGGATATCGCCGTTCGAGCTGGAAAGTGTCCTACTGGAACATGACGCGGTGGCCGAGGCCGCCGTGGTGCCCTCACCCGACGAGCTGCGGCTGTCGGTGCCCAAGGCGTACGTCACGCTCGCCGCCGACCACGAACCGACGGCGGAGACCGCGCTGTCCATCTTCGCCGAGACACGCCTGCGACTGGCGCCTTACAAGCGGATCCGCCGGCTCGAGTTCGCGGAGCTGCCCAAGACCATCTCCGGAAAGATTCGTCGGGTCGATCTCCGCAGGCGCGAACACGACCTGCGTGCGGACGGCGACGACAACCGCGCCGACGGTGAGTACCAGGAGCGCGATTTCCCTCAGCTCACAAGGAATGACGGCGCAACGACGCGATAGCTGTTGACGCCGGTACCACTCGGACTTACGCTACGAGTGTTCGCACTACGATCCATTGTTCGCTATGTGGACACCTCGACTAGCGGCCCCTTCCAGGTCGTGGTCGACCTATCTCACAACAAGGAGTGACGCGATGCAGGGTCACGAACGTGTTGTCCCCCCGCTGGCCGGAGTGGTCCCGCCGCGGTGCCCGCCGTACGTCGAGGTCACCGGTGTGGACGACTTGTTGCCCTACCTCGAGGCGGTTGCCCGCCGGCCGTACTCGGCCGGGCTGCACGCGGCATGGGACCTTCAGCCGGGTGAGCGGATCTTGTTGAGGTTGGACAGCTGGTACGACCCGCTGTGTGTCGAGGCGACGATCAAGACGCTGGAGAAGTTCGGCTGCACCTACGAGATCATGAACATCGACCGCGGGCCGCAGCCCAACTACACCGGCGACGACGAGGTCGACTTCATGTTCAAGCTGACGAAGGAGATCGCCGGCTGGATGGAGACGTGGAAGCAGATCGAGAAGGAAGGTCGCTTCGACAAGCTGCTCTGGGGATTCGGTGGTCCGATTCTCGCGGACCGACAGATCAAGATTCAGCGGATGCCCTTCTACTCCACGGAGATGGTGACGTCGGAGGCGCACACGCTGCCGTACGAGATCCTGGATGCCCTGGACAACTGGACCTGGGACCGGATCTGCGCGGCACGTCGCGTGCGGATCACGGACCCCGAGGGCACCGACCTGACCTACACGAACTACGACGACTACTACGACGAGACGCGCACGCAGTTCAACGAGGACCTGCTGCAGGAGTGGTATCCGGAGAATGCCGCGTTCGTCCGGAAGTTCCAACCGGGCCACGTGTGGGGCAAGCCGAAGTTCCTCCTGGGCAAGGACGACGCGTCGGGTGTCATCGCGGGCACCATGAACCACATCGGACCGTTCAAGCATGTCACGATGCGGGTGGAGAACAGCAAGATCACTGAGATCACCGGCGGCGGTCGCTATGGTGACCGGCTTCGTGACGTGCTCGCCGAGTCGGCCGACACCCAGTATCCCGGCTATCCCGGCAAGGGCCTGCTGTACTGGTGGGAGGCGTCGATCGGGACCAACCCGAAGATCCACCGGCCACGCAAGGACTACCTGCTCGGCATGAACTGCGCGCTGTACGAGCGGATGCGGAGCGGGATCGTCCACCTCGGATTCGGCACGATCATCTCCAGCGAGATGGAGCGCCAGGCGGTGGCGCAGGGCCTGCCGGCGGGTCACTTCCACGTGCATCTCAACTACGCCACGATGATCGGGGAGAACGCCGACGGAAGCGAAACCGTCATCATCGAGAACGGCCGGCTGAAGGGCCTGGACGACCCGAAGATCCGGGACATCGCGGCGAAGTACGGCGATCCCGACCACCTGTTGAGCGAGGACTGGATCCCGGCCACCCCGGGGATCAACATGGACGGCGACTACTTCGCCGACTACGCCAGTGATCCGCTCGACTGGACGATGACCGAGCTGCACATCTGCCAGCGGTGGCACGGTCTCTACATGAAGATGATCGCGCCGTCCGACGGTGCGCCCCAGCACCACCACTGACCCGGGTCGACGGGCGGAGGAGTCCCAGAGCCGTGAAGTGCCGCCACAGCATGGCATTCGTCGCCGACGGCCCCTTGTCGGGGGCCGTGCGTCAGGTGCCCGTCCCGAATGACCTCGCCGGGGGAGGTCTCGGCGAGGTCATCGCGGCCGGGGTGTGCGGCAGCGACGTGTCCCTGTTCCGTGACGGAACGATCACTCGTCGGCTCGGGCCGAACATCCTCGGGCACGAGAACGTGGTGCGGATCGTCGACGCCGACGACGAGTTGCGGCGGCGATGGAACGTGGAGACGGGCGACCGGGTGTACGTGGAGGAGTACGCCCCATGTGGTTGGTGCCAGGCGTGCCGATCGGGCCGTTACATCTCATGTCCGCGGACCAGCTACACCTCGGCACACTTCATCCGGTATGGACGGACACCACTCGCGCAGGAACCCGGCTTGTGGGGTGGCTTCGCCGACCTTCTCTACCTGCATCCGGACGCACGCCTGCACCGGCTCCCACCGGACCTGCCGAACCAGGTCGCGGTGCTGGCCACCCCGATCGCCAATGGTCTGCGCTGGATCGGTGAGATCGCGGGCGGTCACCAGGGCAGGGGAGTGGTCGTGTTCGGGCCGGGCGCGCACGGTCTCGGCTGCGTCGTCGCCGCGCGGCACCTTGGTGCGTCACCGGTGATCCTGGTGGGCACCCCCACCGACTCGACCCGGTTACGGACCGGTCGCCAACTCGGCGCGGACATCACGCTGGACAGCGAGTCCGACGACATCGTCGCGGAGGTCGCCACCGCGACCGCGGGCGAGCTCGCCGACGTGGTGATCGACACGACCGGAGTGCCGGCGGTTTGCGCGATCGCCGTGTCCGTCGCCGGTGACGGCGCACGCGTCGTCATCGCCGGAAACCCCGACGCGGCGACATCGGCACCCTTCCCGGTGGACACCCTCGCCCGCAGGCAGATCTCCCTGATCGGCGTGCGAGGTCACGACGGTGAGTCCATCGAGGCGGCTATCGCCTTGCTGTCGACCCGGTCCGCCGACGTGGCTCCGTTCGCGTCGGATGCCGTCGCGCTCGGCGACGTGGGTGGCCTCCTGCACGACCTCGCGTCGGGGACCGCGGACCGGCCCGCCCACTACTACGTGGCCCCTGGGGGCCATCACACCGTCTCCGGCTGACCACGGCCGGACCGGGTTTCGTCGCGACACGAAGGAGTTCCGGTGGAACCAACGGATGACACCTGTGACGTCGCCATCGCGGGTTCGGGAGTGGCCGGACTCTCGGCGGCACTCGCCGCGGCCGAGCTGGGACTTCGCCCGATCGTGTTCGAGAAGTCCGAAGAGGTCGGCGGCTCGACCGCGCTGGCCAACACCTTGTGGGTCGGCGCCAATCGCCTCGCGGCTGCGGCGGGACACGACGACTCGCTCGAGGACGTGCGCCGGTATATGCGCTTCGTCGGTGGTGACCAGTACCGCGAGGAGAACCTCGACCAGTTCGTGCGCGTGGCTCCCGAGGCACTGTCGTTCTTCGAACGCTGTGGTGTCCGGTTCCGGCTCGTGCGGAACTTCGTCGACCACTACTACCCGAGGGTGCCCGGTTCGATGGGGGTTGGCCGGTCCATCGAGGCGGAGTTGATCTCCGAGCACGAGATCGGCGAGCTTGCCGGCAAGGTGCCGGTCAAACCGGACGAGTCCACGCACGTGACCAAGGACGAGGCGAGTGAGTGGGGCGGGCACCAGAACCTGCGGGCATGGGACACCGAGCTTCTCGAGGAGCGGCGCCGGCAGCGGATTCGTGGACGTGGCGCGGCGCTGATCATCCACCTGCTCAAGCAGCTGCGGGCTCGCTCGGTGCCGATCCGCGTCGGAGTGGGCGTGAGCCGCCTGGTCCACGAGGGCGGGCGCGTCCGCGGCGTGGTGACGTCCACGGGTGAACGGGTCGCCGCCTCGCGCGGTGTCGTCCTGTCCACCGGCGGGTACGAGTCCAACCCGGATCTCATGCGTCGCTTCGAGGACATTCCCGGGCCGGAGTCGATGTTCGTTCCCGGCAGCACCGGCGACGGGCTCGTCATGGCCAGCGAGATCGGCGCCGCTGTCACGACGATCCACAACAACCTCACCGTCCTGCTGGGTTTCAAGATGCCGGCGGGCAGCGGCACGACGTTCCGCCTGTGCGGCATCCTCGAACTGCTCTCCCCGCACACGGCGGTGGTGAACTACCACGGCAGGCGATTCGCCGACGAGACCTACTTCCAGACCGTCGCCGCACGGCTTCGCGACTTCGACGTGCCCACCCACCGGTACGCCAACTGGCCGTGTTTCCTCGTCTTCGACCAGCAGTACGTCGACAAGTTCTCCTTCGCGGGCGGGGAGCCCGGCACGACACCGCCCGAGTGGGTCGTCCGCGCGGACTCCGTCACCGGCCTGGCCGAGCAGTTGGGCATCGACGCGCGGAACCTCGAGGAGACGATCGCACGGTTCAACGGGTTCGCGGAGTCCGGAGTGGACGAGGACTTCGGCAGACCGACGTACGAGTGGTCGGTCTCGAAACGGGACAGCTACTACGGGACCTACACCAACCCGAGCCTCGGCTCGATCGCGAAGCCGCCCTTCTACGGAGTACCGCTGCACAGCGCGCCCTTCGGCTCGGCCGGCCTGTCCACCGACGGCCACGCTCGCGTGCTCACCTACCGCGAGGAGCCGATCCCTGGCCTCTACGCGGCGGGAAACGCCGCCGCACACACCGAGTACGGCGTCGGCTACCAGGCCGGCTACTCACTGACGTCCGGCATGACGTTCGGATACCTCGCCGCCGTGCACATGTCCGGCGATCGCGCTGCCGCGCTCGCCCATCCGACAAGGAGATCGTGACCATGACAGAGTTCGTCTATCAGACGGCCGCGACAGCGACAGGAGGGCGTGGGGGCAAGGTCGCTTCCGAGGACGGCCGGCTCTCCCTCGCCCTGTCGCTCCCGCGAGAGCTCGGCGGTGACTCCGGCCAGGGAACCAACCCCGAGCAGCTGTTCGCGGCGGGATACGCGGCATGCTTCCACTCGGCACTGTCGGCGCGGGCGCGTGCGCGAGGCCTGACGAACCCGGACGTGACGGTCCACGTGGCGACCGGCCTCATGCGACGAGAACCGACCGGGTTCCGTCTTGGTGTCACCCTCACCGTCGAGATGCCCGGTGTCGACCCCGACCAAGCGCGGGAACTCGTCGCCGAGGCCGACGACATCTGCCCGTACTCCGATGCGTTGCGTGGCAACGCCGTGGTCAGCGTGTCGCTGGCGGGCTGATCTCCGCACGCCCGCAAGGCGGCGCGGACCGATCGGGGCTGTCAGGGGAATCATCGCAACGTCGCGAGAGGCTTCAACATGTGGACGTACGACACGGCGCCGCGGCGCCCCGAGACCGGCAGGCCGAGAATCGTGCGGCGAGTACTGGGAGTCACGCTCTCCTGCACTGTCGCACTGGTGGCCGCTGCCTGCACCAGTGCGCCAACCTCGTCCGGAGGGTCGGGCGAGGACATCGAGGCGACCGCGGCGGCCGGCATCCGTCCGGTCGACGACGTGCCGGCCGACGTGCCGCAGGACGTGGTTGACGCTGCCCGTGACGAGGTCGCGGCCGACCCAAGCCCGTTCGTGTACTACGAGGGCAACCCCGAGGACCAGATCGCGAAGGTATTCGCGGCGTTCAAGGCGGAGTATCCGTTCGTGTCGGAGCTCACCCACGTCCGGCTGGCGGTCAGGGACCTGGCGCCACGGATCGACCAGGAGTCACGGGCGGGCGCGCGCACGGCCGACGTCGCGCTGCTCGCCGACGACGGCGCGCAAGAACTCGACAGCCGCGGCCAACTGTTGCATATGGACTGGGAGGCCGCGGGTATCGCGCCCGGATTGGTGACCACACCGTACGCGGTGGTCACCACGGCGGGCGTGTTCACGTTCATCAGCAACCGGAACGAGCTCCCGTCGCCGCCGAAGTCCTGGGACGACTGGCTCGACGGTGACCTGGCCGGGAAGGTGACACTGTGGAGCCAGGCGGTGCCGTTCGCGGCGCTGGTGCCGGTATGGGGAGTGGAGAAGACACAGGACTACGTCCGGGACCTGGTCGCCGAGGTTCACCCGACGTTGTCGGACACGCCATGGGTGCCGGCCCAGAACGTGGCAGCCGCCGAAGGGGCGTTGACCATCAACGCCTACCACACGGCGTTGCCCGCAGTGAACTCCGGGGCGCCGATCGAGGTCGTCCTGCCGGATCCGACTCCGGTGAGCCTGGTGTACGCGAGCGTGCCCAAGGCGGCCAAGCACCCGAAGGTGGCGCAGTTGTTCATCGCCTGGCTCAACACCCAGAGCGGAGCAAAGGCCTACGAGGACGCCACCGGCCGCGGCAACCCGCTCATCCCGACGACGGACACCGCCGAGATGCTTCGCGGGCACACGATCTCGGCGTGGACGCCTCAGGAGGCGAAGAAGCTGGGCCAGAACATCGTCGACCTCACCGCCATTCTGCGCGGCGGTGGAGTCTGATGGCCCCATGAGCGCCGTTACGGAGGTCGTCCGTCCCGTCGCGAGCGTGCGGGAGCCCCGGGGCACGCGCCGGACCAGGCGTCGGACCAGGCACCGGTTCGGGCCGTTCGGCTGGTTGCTCTTCGCGGCCGTGAGCGTGGTCATCGGGTACCTGGTCGTCGTGCCGCTGGCGCTGCTGTTGCTGAGCAGCTTCCGGCCGACCGGGTACCCGCTGGACGCCGGGCTCACCCTGGACAACTACCGCACGATCTATCTCAGCGGCGACACCTACCGTCTACTGTGGACGACGATCCAGTTCGCGGTGGGCAGCACGGTCGTGGCGGTGGCCATCGGCGCGGTACTCGCCTGGCTCGTCGAACGGACCGACCTGCCGGGACGGTCGGTGCTGCAAGCGCTCATCCTGCTGCCGATGGGCGTGCCGCCGGTCCTGCTCGCGATCTCGTGGGTACTGATCCTCAGTCCCCGCGTCGGGTTCGTCAACCAGCTCATCCACCAGATCCCCGCCCTGGAGAACGTGTCCATCGACATCTTCGGGATGCCCGGGATGATCTTCGTGCAGGGCCTGTCGGTGGTGCCCACCGTGTTCCTCGTACTCGGCCCCGCGTTCCGCAACCTGGACACCTCCGTGGAGGAGGCGGCTCGGACGTCGGGCGCGGGCGCCTGGCTGACGATGCGCCGGATCATCTTCCCGCTGCTGTGGCCGGCGACGCTCGCCGCGGCGACGTTCGTGGTGATCGTCGGCATGGTCTCGTTCGACGTGCCCGGAGTGCTCGGGCTGCCGTCCGGGATACGGGTGCTCAGCTCGGCGGTCCTGGAACAGTCGAGCCCGACGTCCGGATTTCCGAAGTACGGCACCATCAGCGCGCTGTTGAGCCTGTTCCTCGTGCTGTTGGTCGCGCTCGCCGCGATCTACTACCGACAGACGAGCCGTTCGTATCGGTACGTGACCGTCGGTGGCCGCGCGTACCAGGACCGGCGCTCACCGCTGGGGCGCTGGCGGGTGCCCGCGACGATGCTCGCGTGGCTCTACGTGGTGTGCGGCGCGATCGCGCCACTCGGGATTCTCGTGTGGACCAGCCTGCTGCCGTACTACTCGGGTGTGACGGCCGAGGCCGTGGGGCTGCTGTCGTTCGACAACTACCGGACGATCTTCGACAATCCGTCCTTCGGCGAGGTCGCCCGGAACACCGTGATCGTCGCCGGTGTCTCGGCGACCGCGGTGGCGGCGCTGTGCGCCGTCGTGTCGTGGCTCGTGGTCCGGACGACCTTTCCAGGGCGGAAGGTGCTGGACGTCCTCGCGTTCGTGCCACTCGCGATCCCGCACGTGCTGGTCGGGCTCGCGCTGATCTACGTGTACCTGTCGTTCACCGTGGTGAACGTCTACGGCACGGTCTGGATCCTGGTGATCGCCTTCGTCACCACGTACATCTCGTTCGGCACGCGAGTCGTCAACTCGGTCGTGTTGCAGATCGACCCGGTGCTCGAGGAGGCGGCCCGGACCAGCGGCGCCACGATGGCGCGGACGTTCATGAAGATCACGACTCCCATCCTGCGGCCGGCTCTCGTGGTGGTGTGGATCTGGGTCGCCGCGCACGCGATGCGCGAACTGTCGGCCGCGCTGATGCTGCAGGGCGCGGACAACCAGGTCGTCGCCACGTTCCTGTGGGGCTACTGGACGGGTGGCGAGACCACGAAGGCGGCCGCTGTCGGCGTGGTCCTCATCGGAGCCGTGCTCGCGATGGGTGCCGCATGGGTCTACTCCGCCAAGCGTCAGGTACGAGCGAGATGAACGTCGCCGAACTCGCCTGCCGAGTGCTCGTCGCCGAGGGCGTCGACACCGCGTTCGGCCTGCTCGGGCATGGCAACGTGGCGTTCGCCGGGCGGCTCCCGGACGCCGGGATCCGCTACCACGGCGCACGGCACGAGGGCAACGCCGTCGCCATGGCGGACGGTTACGCGAGGGCGACCGGACGCGTCGGGTTGTGCACGGTGACGCTCGGACCAGGACTGACCAACACGCTCACCGCATTGATCACGGCGCGGCGAGCGCGCACGCCACTGGTCCTGATCGCCGGCGAGGGCTCGAACTCACCGGCCGACTTCCAGCATTTCGACCAGACGGGCTTCTTCGAGCTGGCCGGCGTGCCGGCTCGGCGTATCCGCGAGCCGGCGACGGTGGCCGCCGACCTCGCGACCGCCGTCCGGCTCGCCGTCGCCGAGCGCATGCCGGTGGGGGTGAACCTGCCGCGGCATCTTCAGCAGCGCGAGTGTGCGGTCACGCTGCCCGAGCCGCCGCGTTCGGCCATGCCCCGCGCGCCGGATCTCGCGGCCGTCCGGCGTGCTGCCGATGTGATCGAGCGCGCCCGGCGCCCGGTCGTTCTCGCCGGTCGAGGGGCGGTCACCGCGAACGCGCGGCACGAGCTCGAGACGCTCGCGCGGCAGGTCGGCGCGCTGCTCGCCACCTCGTTGCCCGCCAAGGCGTACTTCGCCGACGACCCGTTCTCGATCGGCGTCTCGGGCGGTTTCGCCACACGCCTGTCCCGCCGGCTCCTGCGGGACGCCGACTGTGTGCTCGTGTTCGGTGCGAGCCTCAACGACTTCACCACCGACCACGGTGAGGCGTTCGCCGCGTCGGCACCGGTCGTCCGCGTCGACACCGACGCCGCGGTTCTCGGCACGAACGCGCCCGCTCGCGGCGTGCTGGGCGACGCGGCGCTGGCCGCCGCCGCGTTGCGTGCCGAACTCGACCGGCGCGGGTTCCACCAGGAGGGGTACCGCACCAGCGACGTGCGAGCCGTGCTCGCGGCCTGGCGGCCCGACGACGAGCTCGACGACACCGGCGTGCCGGGTGCCCTCGATCCGCGTGCGCTGGTCGCCGCTCTCGACCGGATCCTGCCCTCGCGGCGGGTCGTCGTGGTGGACGGCGGCAACACCCAGGGCTACCCGTCGACGTACCTCTCGGTTCCCGAGCCGTCGAGCTTCCTGCACATGCCGGGCGGGTTCGGCGCGATCGGGTGCGGCCTCGGTGCCGCCATCGGCGCCGCGGTCGGCCGCCCGGACCGGCTGACGGTCGCCGTCCTCGGCGACGGCTCGCTGATGATGAGCTCGAGCGACCTCGATGCGAGTGTCCGCTTCGGTGTGCCGCTCGTGGTCGTGGTGCTCGACGACGGCGGTTTCGGCGCCGAGGTGCACGCGCTGCGCGCCCTCGATCTCCCGCACACGGGAGCCCGGTACGCGAGCCCGGACTTCGTCGGACTGGCACGCGCGGTCGGCGGCGATGGTGCCACGGTGGACTCGCTCGACGACCTCCGCCTCCTCGAACGCGACCTCGCCGACCCACGCGGGTTGTTCGTCGTGGACTGCAAGATCTCCTCCGATCCGCTCGCCGAGTGGGCCGCGAGGCTCGCCGGCACCGGGCGGCGACCCACGGCCGTGGAGTGGCGAGTGAGCGAGCTTGCGGAGCGAACCATCAAACACAGGGCGACCGCGAGCGGCTCGACCGAGCCTGCGAGGGGGAGTCGTGAGCGAGCTTGCGGAGCGAACCATCAAACACAGGGCGACCGCGAGCGGCTCGACCGAGCCTGCGAGGGGGAGTCATGAGCTTCTCGCGCGCGTACACGTTTCGGTGGCGCCACCGGCCGCCGCCGGTCGCGGTGTCCGACTACCGGCGGCTGGCGCGCCGCGCGCTGCCCGCGATGCCGTGGGCCTTCCTGGAGAACGGTGCCGAGGACGAGATCACGTTGCGGCGCAACCGGTCCGACTTCGACGGTTGGCAACTCAAGCAGCGGGTCCTCACCGGCAAGGCGGGATCGGACCTGACGGTCGATGTCGTCGGCGTGCGCCTGGACCTGCCGGTCGTGCTCGCCCCGACCGGACTCAACGGGCTCTTCCACTGGCGTGGTGAGGTTGCCGCGGCCCATGGCGCGGAACGTTGCGGGACGCGGCACGTCTCGTCGACCGGTGCCAGCTACCGGCTCGACGAGGTGGCGGGAGGCACCCGCGAGGCGCACTGGTTCCAGCTCTATCCCTGGGCCGACCGCGATGTCATGCGAGACCTGGTGCGACGCGCGAGCGAGGCCGGCATCGGCGTCCTGCTCGTGACCGTCGACGTGCCGGTCGTCGGGAACCGGGAGAGGGAGAAGCGGGTCGGCATGGGCACCCGTCCCGTGCTGACGCCCGGCCGCGCGCTCGAGGCGCTTCGCCACCCACGCTGGTTGTACGGGTACGCGCGTCACAAGCGGTACACGATGGTCAACTTCGCCACCGGCCGTGGCCCGCGCTCAGCCGTCACGGCCGCGGCCAGACAGGCCGACTTCCTCCGTCCCGACCTGCTGAGCTGGGACACGCTGCGTTGGCTGCGTGACCTGTGGCCAGGTCCACTCCTCGTCAAGGGAGTGATGGACCCCGACGACGCGTCGCGGGTCATGGACATCGGCTGCGACGGCGTCGTCGTGTCCAACCACGGCGGGCGGCAGCTCGACAGCCAGGCCAGCAGCATCGACGCGCTTCCAACGGTCGTGGACGCGACGGGTGGACGCGGGTCGGTCCTGATCGACAGCGGCATTCGCCGTGGCACCGACGTCGTGAAGGCGCTCTGCCTCGGCGCTGACGCGTGCCTGATCGGACGGCCGTACCTCTACGGGCTCGCGGCCCGTGGCGAGGACGGCGTCGTCGATGTCCTCCGGATCTTCCGCAGGGAGATCCAAACCGCGCTCACGCTCATGGGCTGCAAGAGCGTCGGCGAACTGGACCGCTCCCGGATCGAGCGGGCACGCGGTCCGGCCGGCACGGACGCGGGGGAGGTCCCGTGGTAGCACTGCCACAGCTGAACGGGCTCGACGTGCCCTGGACGACGATCGGTCAGCTGGTCGCCGACCGCGCGCGCACGAGTCCTGACCGGGAGGCCGTCACCTTTCCGGACAGTGGCACGGTGCTCACCTGCGCGGACCTGGACCGGCGCAGCGACGCGGTCGCGGCGAGCTACGCCGAGCTCGGTGTCGTCAAGGGAGACCGGGTCGCCGCCCTGCTGTTGAACTCGGTCGAGCAGCTGGTCTCGTGGATCGCCGCGGCGAAGCTGGGCGCGGTCGCCGTCATGCTCAACGTCTCACTGCGCGACCGCGACCTGCGCCACGCGCTGTCCGTGGCGGCGCCGTCGATCGTCCTCGTGGGACGCGAGCTGGCGGACGGCTACGAGTCGGCCAGGTCGCTCTCGGGCAGACTGCTACGGGAGATCATCGTCGGCGGCGAGCGACGTGGGTACCTGCCGTTCGCGGAGCTGGAACGCCGCGGCGACACCGACCCGCCGCGTGTCGAGGTCGATCCCGCGGACCCCGCGTGCGTGGTCTTCACCGGGGGCACCACCGGGCTGCCGAAGGGCGTCATCCGGCCGCACTTCTCCTACCTGTGTGCGGGCGCGCGGTACGCGCAGGCGTTCCAGCCGACCTCCGCCGACCGGCACTACTCGGCTGGCCAGCTGTTCCACATCGGAGGTCAGGAGTCCGCGTTCATCGGCCCGCTCATGAACGGGGTACCCACCGCGATCAGCGCCTGGTTCAGCGCCTCCCGGTTCTGGCCCGCCGTCCGCCGGCAGCGCGCGACCATCATCGAGGCGGTCGGCTCGCGGATCATGCTGCTGCTGAGGCAGCCAACCACACCGCTCGACGGCACCAACGACGTGCGGGTCGCGCTGGCCGGCACCCGTGACATCCCGCCGTCGGCCCGAGCGGAGTTCGCCCGGCGGTTCGGTATCCCGCGCTTGGTCGAGGTGTACGCGATGACCGAGACGGGCTCGTTGCTCTTCTTCGGCGACGACGAGAGCGAGTCCCGGCGGTTCGTGCTCGACTCGCACGGGTGGTGCGAGGCGAGGGTGACCGATGCCCGCGGGGTGCCGTCACCGCCCGGGCACATCGGCGAGATCCTGCTCCGGCCGACGGTCGCGCACAGCACGTCGCTCGGCTACCTCGACGATCCCGCGTCCACTGTGGAGCGCTGGCGGGACCTGTGGGTTCACACCGGCGATCTCGGCCGGCTCCATCCCGGTGGCCGGCTGGAGTTCGTGGGCAGGCAGGCGCATTGGCTGCGCAGGCGGGGCGAGAACGTGTCGGCACTCGAGGTGGAGCAGGTGCTCGACGACCACCCCGACGTGGTCGAGTCGGCCATCGTCGCGACGCCCTCCGAACTCGGCGAGGACGACCTGCGAGCGGTCGTGGTCCCCACGGCGGACCGCCCTGGGCTCGCCGAGGAGCTGTTCGACTGGTGCGAGCGGCGTCTCGCCTACTTCAAGGTGCCCCGCTTCATCGAGCTGCGGTCCGGCCCGCTGCCGCGTACCGCCACCAAGCGGGAGATCGAACGGCACGTCATTCGCGACCAGGCGATGACCGGCGCCGTCGAACGTGTACCGCGCAACCCGCGACATCGATCGGCGGTCGAAAGGACGGGAAATGGCTAGCGAGTGTGGTGAGTGGATCCGCGCGGAGCGGAATGGCGGCATCCTTCGAATCACGATCGACCGACCGGAGAAAAAGAATGCGATGACTCCGGAAATGGGCGAGGCGATGATCGATCTCGTCGAGCGCTCCGCCGGCGATCCCGAGGTCGCCGTGATCGTGCTCGGCGGGGCGGGCGGCTGCTACACGTCCGGGGCCGACGTCACGATCGCGCTTCCCGCCAGGGCACAGAGTCCCCTACGGCGCCACGTGCGGGGACAGCCCTTGATGCGGCTGCTGTCCGTCGTCGCGCGCAGCAGCGTCCCGGTCGTGTCCAGTGTGTCCGGCTGGGCTCTCGGAGCGGGCACGGGCCTGGTCGGCGCGAGCACGTTCGCGGTGGCCGGTCGCTCCGCCGTGTTCGGCATGCCGGAAGTGCGGCTCGGCGTGTTCCCCGCTGCCGTCATGCCCGTCATCGTCGACCGAGTCGGTCCACACCGCGCGATGCGCTGGGCACTGACTGGAGTCAGGATCTCGGCCACCGAGGCACATGACAGCGGTCTGGTCGACATCCTCGTCCCGGACGACGAGCTCGGCCATACGGTCGACGAGCTCGCGGAGACAATCGTTTCAAATGGATCGTTGGTGAACCGCGCCGGGATGGAATGGTTCCGGAAGGTCAACGCGGGCCTCGGTGAGCTCGTGGATTACTCCAACATGCTGTCCCATCTGTATGCCGCCGGAACCGAGGCCGACATAACTGGCGAACCGTTACCGAACAGGTAAACCCGAGCACGGCGTCGCCGTTGACAACCCAACCGGCGCACCCTAACGTATCGTGCATCATGCGAACATCTGACCGCATTGTGAACGCATGGTCGGGGCATCGACGGTGGCACGAGGCGAACCGCAACATTCGACGACCGAGCGCCTACCCGAACTGAGGTGATCATGTTGACCCCGCATCTGCCGAACCGACGACGTTTCGGTGTCGTGCTGCTCGCCCTCTGCGCCCTCGTCCTTAGCGGCTGTGTCGAGGCTGGCAGTGATGTGACCGCTGCCGACAAGCCGAAGGCCGGCGCGGACGAGTTCCTTCCACTGCTCGACGAAGGTTCGGGGGAGCCGTCGCAGGAGATACAGGACGCGGCGGCCAAGGAAGGCGGGCTGGTCTGGTACGACAGCAGCACGCAGGAGCAAGCCGCTCAGATCATGAAGGCGTTCCAGCGGAAGTACCCGTTCATCAAGGAGGTCAGCCACGTCCAACTGGTCGCCGGCGACATCGCCACTCGCGTCGTGCAGGAGGACCAGTCCGGACGGTCCACAGCGGACGTCGTGAGCAATGCGGCGGAGCTGATGACCCCCCTGGACGAGCGCGGGCTCATCGCGCCGCTGGAGGCCGACAAGCTCGCGATGCCGAGCGACCTCGTGGCCGGAGACCTCGCGGTCACCTCGACGACCGCGTACGGGATCCAGTACAACACGAAGCTGGTCGCCGCCCAGGACGTGCCGAAGACGTGGGACGACCTGCTCGATCCAAAGTGGAAAGGAAAGATCGGGCTCTGGTCCCTGCCGGCTCCCTTGGTCAACCTCGTACCCACCTGGGGTGGTGACGAGACGCAGTCGTTCGTCAAGTCGCTGATGGCGCAGCAGCCGCAGGTCTTCCAGTCGGTGTTCGAGATGACCTCCGCGATCTCGTCGGGTCAGCTGCCCCTGGGGATCGGCGTCGACCGCCTGACCTCGATCGCCAAGGCACAGGGGGCACCGACGGACTTCGCCGCCGCCGACCCGCTCTCGGTGTCCGTTCTGTACAGCGCGGTGGTCCAGGGGGGTGCCAACCCGAACGCCGCTCGCCTGTTCATCTCCTGGCTCGACTCCGCCGAGGGAGCCAAGGCGCAGGAGGACGCGACCGGTCGAGCCAACCCACAGGTACCGGGGACCAAGGTCCGAGACGAGTACCAGGGCAAGAACCTGTCGGGCTGGCCGCCGGGCAACACCGACCAGGTGAAGGAGTGGGCAGACGCGTTCACCGAGCTGATCCAGGCAGCCGGCTGACCGCGACGCGACCTTCGTTCCATCGCGGAGTGGCGGAGAGGAAGACGAACGCGTGCAGACCGACGTTGTCGTGCCGAGCCCCGCGGCACCGCCGCGGGAACCCGGCGTCCCGGGCACCGCGACCGGCCGCGTGGTCGGCCGCGGTGCCCGCGCCGTGCTGCGCTACGCACCGCTGCTGGTCGTCGGCGCCATACTCGCCTACCTCGTCCTGGCGCCACTGGCCGTCCTGCTGTGGAGCAGCTTCAAGCCAGGCGGCGTCATCGACAGCGCCGGCCTGACGCTCGCCAACTACCTCGAGGTGTACAGCCGACCGCGGATCTACCGGATGCTCGGCAACACGATCGTGTTCGCCGTCGGCAGCACGGTGTTCGCCGTCGTCGTCGGTGCCGCGCTGGCGTGGCTGTTCGAGCGAACCGACCTGCCGTCGCGTCGCTTCCTGCGGTCGTTCATCGTTGTCCCGCTCGCAATGCCGCCCGTGCTGCTCGGGGTCGCCTGGGTTCTCCTGCTCGACCCGACCATCGGAGTGATCAATTCCGGCCTGGGTCTGCTGTCGATCGGCCCGCTCGACATCTATTCGATGTGGGGGATGATCTTCCTTGAAGGCGTCGCGTTCGTGCCGACGACCTACCTCATGCTCGCCCCGGCGTTCCGCAACATCGACTCGTCGCTGGAGGAGGCGGCGCTCACCAGTGGCGCCGGAACGTGGATGCTCCTGCGGCGTGTGCTGATCCCGCTCGTGACGCCGTCGTTGCTCGCTGTGTCGTCGTTCCTGTTCATCGCGAGCTTCCTGTTGTTCGACATCCCCGGGCTCATCGGCCTTCGCGGCGGGATCCACGTGCTCGCATCGGAGATCTACGTGGCCAGTCAGCCACAGGCCGGGTTTCCCGAGTACGGCGAGATCGGCGCGCTTGCGGGCATCCCGCTGATCATGCTGCTCATGCTGACCTGGGCCTACCACTTCTTCGTGCGCAGGTCCTACCGGTACGTCGTGGTGTCGGGTAAGGCTCGCCACCGTAGGCTGTTCCGGCTCGGCAGGTGGCGCACGCCCTGCGTGATCGTCGTGTGGGTGTACTTCCTGTGCGCGATCATCGGGCCGACCCTCGCGCTCGCCGCGGTCAGCTTCTTCCCCTACTACACGGGCATCAGCCGGGACGCGCTCGCCGGACTCACGTTCGCCAACTACGGCGAGCTGCTGTCCAGCCCGACCATGCTGTCCGGCGCGTGGCACACACTGGTCGTCGCGGTGGTCACGGCGACGTTCCTGATGTTCTTCGCGCCCTTGGTGTCCTGGGTGGTCACGAAGACCAGGCTGCGTGGGCGCGGTGTGGTCGACGCGCTGGCGTTCATGCCCATCGGCATCCCCGCGGTGATGATCGGCGTCGCGCTGATCTTCCTGTATCTCCAGCTTCCGTCGGTGCCCATCTACGCGACGATCTGGATCATCGCCATCGCGCACATCACGACGTTCACGTCGTTCGCCACCCGGACGACGAACGGTGCGGTGATGCAGATCGCGCCCGAACTCGAAGAGGCGGCGCGAACGAGCGGGGCGACCCGCGCCGCGGCGTTCCGGCGGGTCATCCTGCCACTCGTCCGCCCGGCGATGTTGATCGTGTTCGTCTGGGTCGCCGCGCATTCGATCCGCGAACTGTCCTCCGCGTTGCTGCTGCAGGGCACCGACAACGAGACGGTGCCGACGGTCCTGTGGGGTTACTGGGAGAACGGCGAGCCGACGGTCACGGCAGCGGGTGGCGTCTTGCTGATCGCGGTGCTGGCGGTTCTGGTGTTCGCCTGGAGCCGGGTGCGAAAAGAGGACGGGGAGTACTGATGGTGGAGATCGAACAGCTGGTTCGCCGCCGGCCGCGGTCGGGTTCCTGGTTTGGAGCGTCGTCATGAGCATGTTGTCGGTCCGGAATCTGGGTAAGACTTACGATGGCCATGGGGCGGATTCCTTCGCGGTGCGGGACGTGAGTTTCGACGTTGCCGCGGGCGAGTTCTTCACCTTGCTGGGCCCGAGTGGGTGCGGCAAGACGACCACTCTGCGGTGCATCGCGGGGCTGGAGGCCCTGAACGACGGGGAGATCTCCATCGACGGCCGGGTCGTGGCGGCGCCCGCGCGCCGTGTCGAGGTGCCGCCGAACCGCCGGCCGATCGCCATGGTGTTCCAGTCATACGCGATCTGGCCGCACCTCAACGTCTTCGAGAACGTGGCGTTCCCCCTGACCGCGATGAAGGTCGGGAAGGCGGAGACCGCGACCCGCGTGGGGGAGGTGCTGGACCTCGTCGGACTGGGTGCGCTGGCGTCGCGATCCGCCACGATGCTCTCCGGTGGGCAGCAGCAACGGGTGGCTCTGGCCAGGGCGATCGTCAAGGAGCCGAAGCTGTTGTTGTTGGACGAGCCGCTGTCCAACTTGGACGCTCAGTTGCGGACGGAGATGCGTGACGAGCTCATCCGGCTGCGCGAGCGGTTGCCGATCACCATGCTGTACGTGACGCACGACCAGACCGAGGCGTTGACGTTGTCCGATCGCCTCGCGGTCATGCGCGACGGGGTGATCGAGGAGGTCGGACGGCCGCTGGATCTGTACCTGCGGCCCCGGTCGGCATTCGGGGCGCGGTTCGTGGGTCCGGTGAACACTCTGGACGGTGCGATCACCGCGCGGAACGGGACCTCGCTGACCATATCGACCCCGCGGGGGGAATTCGCCGCGGAGGTGTTCGAGTCCGACCTGAGCGACTCGGTCAGCCTCCTGGTCCGCCCGGAGCACATCGAGCTCAGCCCGATCGACACGGCCATGGGGTCACACCGGAACGCGGTCGACGGTGTGGTGCGGACGCGACGCTTCTCCGGCCGGTTCATCGACTACGAGATCGACACGCCGCTCGGTCAGATCAAGGCCGTCCAGGACGCCAACACCCCCTACACACAGGGCGATCGCCTCATGGTCCACCTACCCCCCAAGCGTTGCATCGCCGTCCCGCAACACTCCGAGAACGGCGGTGTGGACACGGCGCAAAACACTGCGGACCACAGCGACGAGCAGGTGGCGAAGGGGTGAGCGTCGTGGACTTCGACGAGACGTTCGACGTCGTCGTGCTCGGGTCCGGCGCGAGCGGCACGGCTGCGGCCGCGACCGCGGCGGCACACGGTGCGACGGTGCTCCTGGCCGAGAAGGCCGACGTGCTCGGCGGCGGCACGGCCTACTCATACGGCGCGATCTGGCTCGGCGTCGACCCGTTCGGCCCGTCACCGCAGGCACCTCCGGCGCAGGAGCTGGCCGACGCGGTCGACTACCTCCGCTTCCTCACCGCTGACACGGCGTCGGTCGCGGAACTCCAACGGTTCATCCGGCGCTCCTCGTGGGCGATGCGGTCGCTGCGATCACTCGGCGTGCCGTTCAAGACCTTGCAACGGGTTCCGGACCACTACTTTCCCATGGCACCGGGGTCGCGGCCGAAGGGCAGGGTGTTCGCCACGGAGCTGTTCCGCGCGGCGGATCTCGGCGAGTGGGCCCCGCACCTCGGGCGGTCGCCGTACGTGCCGACCGGTGTCGACTGGGACGAGGCGATCGGCTGGGGCGGGCTGACCGACCAGACCGGCTGGGATCATGAGCTCGTGGCGTCCCGTCGTGCCGACGGGGATCACCGTGGTTTCGGTATGGGCCTCGCCGGCCACCTGCTCGCCGCGTGCCTTCGGCACCGCGTGGACGTCCGCACGGCGTGCGCCGGACACCGCCTCATCCTGGACGACGGCGCGGTGGCCGGCGTCGAACTGGTCGCGCGGCGTGGGGAGGAGCTCGTCACCCTGCGCGTCGGCGCGAAGCGGGGTGTCGTCCTCGCCTGTGGTGGGGCGGAGGGCGACACCGAGCTGGTCCGCAAGTTCGAGGACCTGCCGGCATGGCGTACCCATTTCCCACCGAGCGTCGAGGGCGACGGAATCCGGATGGCGCTGGAGATCGGCGCCGCGCTCGCGCGTGCCCGGCACAACCTCCGGGTCATGCTCGGCTACCAGCTCGACGTACCCGAGGGAGGCCGGCATTTCCGGTCGTCGGGAGTTCGTGAAGCGGCCGCTCCGCACACGGTCATCGTCAACGCGCGTGGAGAGCGGTTCGGCGACGAATCGTCCTTCCAATTCATGGTCAACGAGGTCAAGCGTTTCGACGTGCGGACCCATACCTACGTCAACTATCCGTGTTTCCTGATCATGGACGCGCAGTTCTTCGAGCGATACTCGTTCGCTGGCCGCCCGGTCGGCGAACCCGCACCGGCGTGGCTCGCCCGTGGTGGCGATCTGCGTGAGCTCGCCGGCAAGCTCTCGATCGACGCCGCGGGCCTGGAACGAACCGTCGAGGCGTTCAACGCCGGCGTCGCGGCCGGTGCGGATGTGTTCGGCCGCGGTTCCACGCCGTTCGCGAACATCATGGGTGGCACCGCACAAGCGGGAAGCTCCGCCAACCTCGGTCCGCTGACGCGTCCGCCGTACTACGGTGTCGCGCTCGTCCCGACCGGGATCAGTTCGATCACGCTCGAAGTCGACGCGGGCGGCCAGGTGCGCGACGTGCGAGGCCGGCCGGTCCCCGGCCTTTTCGCGTGCGGCAACAACGCCAGCGACATCGACACCGGGCCTGGCTACCAGGCCGGGCTGTCCCACGCCCAGGGGATGGCGATGGGTGTGACGATCGGGACCGCGGTCGCGGGCGCGCCGGTGCCGTGATGGCCGCGAAAGACCATGTCGATTCCAGGTCCGGTGGCGTGGTGCCTGCTCGGTCTGTTCCTGCTTCTCGCGGTGGCCGTGGTGATCCGGCTCGGTCACCACGAGCAGGCGGCCTCGACCAGCGCCGTCCGGCAGTCCGACGTCGCGGAGTTTCTCCTGCTGTTGGCCATGGCCGCGAGCGTCTCGCCGGTCGGCGCGCCCATTCCGCGCGCCGGCTGGCAGACCGTGTTGCTGCTCGTCACGTCGTGGTTCGCGGTCGCCGCGACCAGACCCCGCTCACCGGCGGGCATGAGCCGGCTGACGGAGCTGCACCATGTCGTGTCCGCGGTGGCGATGTTCTACATGGCGACCGTGATGCCGCACGGCGGGTCGGTCCACGGTCATCCGGCTGCTCCACTCCTCGCCGTGGCGATGGCGACATACTTCGGAATCGACGGCATCCGGTCGATGGTGGTGGCCGTGCGCACGGAACGGCGTTGGCCGAACCTGGTGGTCGTGCCACGTCTTCGCCGGCTGAGCCGTCCTGCCTGTCGCGCGGTGATGAGCCTCGGCATGGCCTACATGTCGGCGATCGCATTGTGAGCTCGTTGAAGGCTGGAGGCGGATCGATGACCTGCGAGCCCGACGACAAGGGACCACCGAGGACGTGGTGCCCACCCTGTGGCGCCAGCTGCCCCGAACGGGAGTTGGTCCGCCGTGGCCAGTACACGGAGGTGGGCGTGTGCAGGCACGTCGGCATGGGGACGACCTCGGCACAGGGCAGATCACCGGGCGGGCGCCGGGCCTCCTCGCTGGGTCGGCTCTTGCGCTGGTGGGGTCGCCGCGCGTCGTAGTCCAGCTTTCGGACAGATTCCGACCAGTCCAAGGAGCTGCCGTGGGCGAGTCATCCACAGCACCGACCCAGGCCGAGGTGAGCGCCGAGATGGCGGCCATCGCCAAGGAGTACGAGCCCGACGCGGCCGTCTCCCCGCAGACGCATCCGTGGCTGGACTACCCGCCGTATCGCAGCAGCATCCGGCGCCACCCGACCAAGGACTTGCATCACGCCGACCCGGAGACCCTCGAGCTGCACGGCCCGGTGTTCGGGCACCGCGATGTGGACCCGCTGGAGGCGGACCTGACGATCCGGCACGGCGGCGCGCCGATTGGCGAACGCATCGTGGTGAGCGGCCGCGTACTGGGCGGCGACGGCCGTCCTGTTGCGGGTCAGCTCATCGAGATCTGGCAAGCGAACGCATCGGGACGATACGTCCACAAGCGCGACCAGCACGATGCCGCGATCGATCCGAACTTCACCGGGATCGGCCGGTGTCTGACCGGACCCGATGGCGCGTACCAGTTCACCACGATCAAGCCGGGCCCGTACCCGTGGCGCAACCACGACAACGCCTGGCGGCCGGCGCACATCCACTTCTCCCTCTTCGGCACGGGCTTCACTCACCGGCTGGTCACCCAGATGTACTTCCCCGGTGATCCGCTGCTGGCGCTCGACCCGATCTGTCAGTCCATCAGGGACCAGTGGGTGAGAGAGCGACTCGTGGCGACCTATGACCACGACCTGTCCCGACCGGAGTGGAGCACGGGCTACCGCTGGGACATCGTGCTCACCGGCAGCGCGCGCGTCTGGGAGGAGACCGAGCCGTGACCCGGACCCCGACGCCTGGCCAGACGATTGGGCCGTTCTTCCACGACGCCCTGCCATACGACGGTGGCCAGGAGCTGGTACCGCCGGGCCGTCCCGACGCGATCCTCCTGTATGGACACGTGTGGGACGGCGACGGCGACCCGGTGCACGACGCGCTGCTGGAGATCTGGCAGGCCGACGCGGCCGGGCACATCTCGCGTTCCCCCGGCTCACTGCGCCGCGACGGCCACACCTTCACGGGATGGGGCCGAGCCGCCACGGACAACACGGGTCGCTACGCCTTCACCACGGTGTGGCCGGGCCGCGTCGATGTAGGGCGGCCGCCCTACATCGCGCTGACGGTGTTCGCGCGTGGCCTGCTGAACCGCTTGTTCACCCGGATCTACCTGCCCGACGACGACCACGCGGCGGATCCGCTGCTGGCCGCATTGCCGGAGGAACGGCGCCGCACGCTCGTCGCGACACAGGACACCGCGGGGTTGCGGTTCGACGTTCGAATGCAAGGCGAGGGCGAGACCGTATTCCTCCGCTATCCGGAGTACCCATGACCGTCGCTCGACAGTTGTCGATCGTCGACTTCACCGGTGACGAGTCCGGACCGACACGGGATCTGCCGTTGCTGGTACTCGGCCCATCCCTGGGAACCACGGTGCGGAACCTCTGGGGCGCTGCCGCGGCGAAGCTCACCGGTCGGTTCCACGTACTCGGCTGGGACCTCCCGGGACACGGGACCGGCCGGCCGGCCGGCCGGCTCGACATCGCCGGGCTGGCACAGGCCGTGCTGGCGATCACCGACCGAGAGTTCCACTACGCCGGTGACTCCATCGGCGGCGCGGTCGGCCTCCAGCTGTTGCTCGACGCCGCGGACCGGGTCCGTTCGGCGACGCTCGTGTGCACGGGTGCCCGCATCGGCGACGCCGCGATGTGGCACGAACGTGCGGCGGCAGTCCGCGCACACGGCACCGGAGCCCTCCTGGACATGGCGCGGGCCCGATGGTTCGGCCCCGGTTTCACCCAGCATGAGCCGGCCGTGGCCGACGCGCTGCTCGACGATCTGCGTCACACCGATCCGACCAGCTACGCCGCGGCCTGCGAGGCACTCGCCCGGTTCGACGTCCGAGACCGGCTGGCCGAGATCACCGCGCCCGTCCTCGCGATCGCCGGCGAGGTCGACCGCGTCACCCCCACCGCGTCGTTGCGCCAGATCGCCGGCGGTGTGCAGCACGGCCGGCTCGAGACGATTCCCGGTACCGCACACCTCGCCCCCGCGGAGGAACCAGGCCTGGTCGCCGGCCTGGTCGCCGCCAACACGGCCGCCGAAGTCACGGCGACGGGGACCGCGCAGGTGCGTGCGGAGGGCATGCGCGTACGCCGCGAGGTGCTTGGCGACGCGCACGTGGACGGAGCCACCGCGCAGACCACCGAGTTCACCGCCGACTTCCAGGAGTTGATCACCCGCTACGCGTGGGGCGAGATCTGGACCCGGCGAGGGCTGGACCACCGGAGCCGTTCCCTCATCACGCTGTCGGCGCTCGTCGCCCTGGGACACCACGACGAGCTGGCGATGCACGTCCGGGCCGCACGAACGAACGGTCTGACCTCCGACGAGATCAAGGAGCTACTCCTGCTCACCGCCATCTACTGCGGCGTCCCCGCCGCGAACACCGCGTTCCGCATCGCCCAGCGAGCCCTCACGGCCGAGGAGAGCACGACTACGGAGGGATGACGTCGTGGAGATCGCGCCGGATGCTGACGCGGCCGTTCGCGGAATCGTGGACGGCTCGACGGTGCTGATCGGCGGCTTCGGTCGGGCGGGGTTGCCGTTCGCGCTCGTCGACGCGCTGCGACGTGGCGGCGCGCGGGAGCTCACGGTGGTGAACAACAATGCGGGAAACGGGTCCACCGGACTGGCCGCGCTGCTCGCCACCGGCCAGGTTCGCAAGATCATTTGCTCGTTCCCGCGCCAGTCCGACTCGTTCGTCTTCGACGAGCTGTACCGCGCCGGTCGCGTCGAGCTCGAGGTGGTGCCACAGGGCAACCTGGCTGAGCGGATCCGTGCCGCGGGCGCCGGGATCGGTGCGTTCTACACGCCCACCGGCGTGGGAACGCCGCTCGCCGAGGGAAAGGAGACCCGAACCATCAACGGTCGCGAGTACCTGCTCGAGTACCCGATCCACGCTGACGCCGCGCTGATCCGCGCGCACACGGCCGACCTGGCGGGCAATCTCGTCTACCGCAAGACCGCCCGCAACTTCGGCCCCGTCATGGCCACCGCGGCCCGGCTGACCGTGGCCGAGGTCTCGCGGCTCGTGCCGGTCGGCGATCTCGACCCGGAAACCGTTGTCACGCCAGGGATCTTCGTCAACCGCGTACTGGACACCGCGCAGCCGATCGACCTGGAGGAGTCATGACGATCGAGTACACCGACCGTCGTCCGCTGAGCCGGAGGGAGCTGGCCGGGCGCATCGCCAAGGAAATCCCACCCGGCTCCTACGTCAACCTCGGAATCGGCCAGCCGACGACGGTCGCCGAACATCTCGACCCCGCGCACGGCATCGTGTTGCACACCGAGAACGGCATGCTGGGCATGGGCCCGAGGGCGTCCGGTGACCGAATCGACCCCGACCTGATCAATGCCGGCAAGATCCCGGTCACGGAGTTGCCCGGCGCGTCCTACTTCGACCATGCCGAGTCCTTCGCGATGATGCGCGGCGGACACATCGACATATGCGTGCTCGGCGCGTTCCAGGTCTCCGCTCGTGGCGATCTCGCCAACTGGCACACGGGAGACCGCGACGCGATCCCCGCCGTAGGCGGCGCGATGGACCTCGCAACGGGCGCCAAGGACGTCTACGTGATGATGACCCTGTTCACAAAGGACGGCGCCCCGAAACTCGTACCCGAATGCGGCTACCCGCTCACCGGCCTCGCCTGCGTGAGCCGGGTGTACACCGACCAGGCCATCTTCCACATCGGACCCGACAGCGTCGTGGTGACCGAGACGTTCGGCACCACCTTCGCCGAGCTCACCGAACGGCTCGACGTGCCACTCCATGGCATTGACGATTTCACGGTGGCCGCCAACGGCAATGACAGCACAGTCAGTCGAGGCGAGTTGAACCAGGCAGGACCGATCACTTGACAACACATAAGCGTCAGATCCACCGTTGATCCCAGTCCCGGCAGATCCTGCGACGGTGGGCCGCGGATGCCGGGCTGGACACCGACGGGTCGACCGACCAACTCGACCTGGTCGAGCAGGACCTGGTGGACGAGTTGTTTCCGCGGCTGTTCGAGTGGATGGTGAACCGTGTACGCCGGTTGCCGACCGGGCAGACACTGGCCGAGTCTTGAGCATCATGCCGATCGCAGGTTGGGGTCCTACTGCGGGATCACCGAGCAGGACGGCGCTGTGATCTGTCTCTGGCGAGCAGCGGCTGCGGGTCGCGTGGGCTGTCACTATTGGTGGGGCACCCGCCCTGGCCTCGGCTCGTAGACCGGTTCCTGCAGATCCTCGACCAGCCCGGCCACGAACACGGGGGGCCGGCGACGAACGTGGGAACATGCTGGGTGCCGATAACCGATGCCTGTAGCAAACCAGCCGCATTGAGCTCCATCTTCGAAAGGAGGAGACGTGCGGTGGCGATCCCGCCTTCTAGCGGCGGTTGGAGCGTGCACGATCAGGACAGTCGTATCGTGGTGCAGCGGCCAGCAACACGACCATTTCACGCCTAAGCGCCGTCTCGTAACGGGTGGTGTGGTTGGTGGCGCTCGGTGTTGATGTCAATCGGCGTGGACGATGTTGTGCAGGTGGGCGATTCCGGACACGGCGTCGGTGAGGGTTTGGCGGCGCGGCGGTAGTCGCGGAGGATCTTCCAGCACTTCATGCTGGCCAGGGTGTGCTCGACCCGAGC
>NZ_JBOHGB010000042.1:0-47170 GCF_050699935.1 Actinophytocola sp. | reverse complement strand
GGCCTCGGCGACCCGCTGGCCCTGCTCGGCCTCCGCCCGCCGCGCGCGCTCCTCGAGCGAGGCGATCAGCGCCGTCCGGGCCGCGGCGAGCATGCCCCAGCCGGCGAGCGCGGCGTGTCCGAGCACCACCAGCACCGCCCACCACGGGAACGACAGCCCCGTCATCGGCAGCCACAGCGCGCGCAGCAGGTGCGCGGCGATCCCGGCGACCGCCACCCCGGCCGCCACCGGGAACGACCGGACGCGCGCCACCTGCAGCGTGCCCACCGTGGCCGCCGGCGTCGCGGTCGGTGCCACGGCCGCCAGCGCGGCGAGCACGAGCGCGCCGCCGACCGGCCGGCGGAACAGCACGGGCAGCAGGGCCACCGCGAGCACCCCGACCGCGAGCTCGACGGCGAGCACCCAGCCGTGCCGTCCGGCGGCGTACTCGCCGTACGCCGTCGCCGCGACGCAGAGCGCGACGGCCGCGGTGGCGACGCCGATCGCCCTGGCCGACCACGGCCAGTCGCAGGTCATCGCGGTGCCCATGGGGCCCGAGAGTACGGGCGCCCGCGCCGGCGCGGACAGCGACCAAAGTCGACCTGGGCCGCGACCTCGGTCGTCCCCGCCGCCGCCCCGCGGCCGATGTGGCGGTCACCCCGCGACCGCGAAGCTTGCCGGCATGACGACGTTCTCCCTCGCCGCCGAACCGGCCCCGGCCCGGCTCGACTCGCTGCTGGGCTCGCTGCGCGGCACGGTGCTCGAACTCGGCCCCGGCGTGGGCCACAGCCTGCGGCACTACGCGCCGGACGTGCGGTGGATCGGTGTCGAGCCCGATCCCGGACACCGCGAGCGGGTCCGGTTCGAGGCCGCGCGGCTCGGCCGGCGGGCCCACGTGGTCGCCGGCCGGGCCGAACGGCTCGACCTGGCCGGTCTCGAGGTCGCTGCGAGCGTGGACGCGGTCGTGGCGACGTTCGTGCTGTGCTCGGTGGCCGACCAGGCCGCCGCACTCGCCGAGGTGTTCCGGGTGCTGCGCCCGGGCGGGCGGTACGTGTTCGCCGAGCACGTCGCCGCGCCGGCCGGCACGTGGGCGCGTCGTGCGCAGCACGTGCGGGCCGCGCTCGCGGGCGTGACCGGCCGTCGCTGCCGGCCGAACCGGGACAGCCTGCCGGCGATCGAGCGGGCCGGCTTCGACGTCGTCGAGCTGCGTACCCACACCCGTGCCGGTCCGTTCGGCACCGGCACACCCCAGGTCGCCGGCGTGGCACTCCGCCCGGCCCCGACGAGAGGAACCCCGAGTTGACCAGCATGGCAACCGAGCCCATCACGATCCCCGCCGCCGGCGAGTACCGGATCGACCCGGACCGGTCGACGATCTCGTTCGCCACCCGGCACCTGTTCGGGCTCGCGCCGGTGCGCGGCACGTTCCGCCTGCGCTCCGGGCACATCCGGGTCGCCGGCCGGCTCGCCGACTCCACGGCCCGGGCGACGATCGCGGCGGACAGCTTCCACACCGCGACGCCCGCCCGGGACAGGACGATCCGGTCCGCCCGGTTCCTCGACACCGGCAACCACCCGGACATCGTGTTCGCGTCGACGGGTCTCGGGCAGGCCGGCGACGGCTGGGTGCTGCACGGCACGCTGACCGTGCGCGGCCACACCCGCCCGGTGCGCGTGCGGGTCGTGTCGCTGCATCCGTCGGACTCGGGACTGCGGTTGTGTGCCAGCGCCCGCATCGACCGCCACGAGTTCGGGATCACCGCAGGTCGCGGGATGACGGGTCGCCGGCTCACGCTGACCCTGGAGATCGGGGCGACGGCCGGGCCGAGGTAGTTCCCGACTCGGCCGTGTCCCGTTGCCCCGCAACGGTGGCATCGAGACGTCCGGACATGCTTTGCTCGACCCCGACCGGTCCCCGGAACGGAAGTCGGTGAAGGCATGACGCGTGCCGTTGAGTCCGCGAGGTCGACGAGTCGGGTGCGCCCCCTGCACGGCGCGCCACGCGGGCTGGCACCTCAGATCGGGACCTACCTGTTCATCCTCGGCCCGTTCCTCGCGCTGCTCGCCGCGATCCCGTTTACCTGGGGCTGGGGGCTGGGCTGGCTCGACCTCGTCCTCGCCGCGGTGTTCTACACGGTCACCTGCCTCGGCGTGACCGTCGGGTTCCACCGCTACTTCACCCACGGCGCGTTCAAGGCGCGGCGGCCGTTGCGGGTGGCGCTCGCGATCGTGGGCAGCATGGCGCTGCAGGGGCCGATCACCCACTGGGTCGCCGACCACCGCCGCCACCACGCGTTCTCCGACCGCGACGGCGACCCGCACTCGCCGTGGGTGTTCGGCACCTCGCCCCTGGCGGTGGTCCGCGGGTTCTGGCACGCCCACATGGGCTGGCTGTTCGACCGCAACCTCACCAACGCCGAGCGGTTCGCGCCCGACCTGCTGGCGGACAAGGACATCGCGCGCGTGCACCGGCAGTTCGGGCTGTGGACGGCGGTCACGCTGGTCGCGCCGGCGGCGCTCGGCGGGCTGCTCACGTGGTCGTGGTGGGGCGCGGTCACGGCGTTCTTCTGGGCGGGCCTCGTGCGGGTGTCGTTCCTGCACCACGTCACGTGGTCGGTGAACTCGATCTGCCACATGATCGGCAGCCGCCCGTTCGCCGCGCGGGACCGGTCGGCGAACTTCTGGCCGCTCGCGATCCTGTCGATGGGGGAGTCGTGGCACAACCTGCACCACGCCGACCCCACGTGCGCCCGGCACGGCGTCCGGCGTGGGCAGGTCGACATCTCGGCACGGCTGATCTGGGTCCTCGAGAAGCTCGGCTGGGTGCACGACGTGCGCTGGCCGACGCCGAAGCGGTTGCTCAACCTCGAGGCGCGGCTGACCCCCGCCAAGCGGGCCGGTTGACGGTCTGGTTACGTTGAGAACCGTCCTCCTGGATCGACCGATGGAGATGACGGATGCCGCGGTTGGGGTTTTCGGACTCGGAGAGCCGGCACCGCAAGGCGCCCACCGAGCGCGAGAAGTTCCTTTTCGTGGTGAAGGTCGTCGCGTTCGTCGTGGTCACGGGCGTCGTCGGCGGGGTCCTGCTGCTCTCCGGCAGCGGTGGTGGCGGCGACGAGGTCGCGGTCTCCGACCCCGCGGTGCCGACGATCACAGGCTCCGGCGGATCCGAGCCGGAACAGCAACCGGAGCGGCGCGAGCCACCGGCCACGATCGTGGCGCCCGCGGCCGGCACCGAGACGGCCGTGATCACGCCGAAGGCCGAGCCCAGGCCGAAGCCGAAGCCCCGGATCGTCGTGCCCCGGCCCGACCCCGGTCCACCGTTCGCGCGCCGCGGGCAGCCCTGCCCGCGGGACGGGGTGTTCTCGTTCACCAAGAAGTACGAGCCGCTGGTGTGCCGGAACGGGCGCTGGGACCGGCTGCTCTGATCCGATGACACTTCTCCTGCTGGCTACCGGCGACACGATGGCCCACCGCGACCCGGGCGTGGCGTCCGGCCGTGAGCTGGTCGAGCTGGCCGGGCCGCTGCCGGACCGGGTGGTCGTCGAGGACGTCATGGCCGAGCCGTCGTGGGACACGTCGGTGTCCACGCAGCTGGTGCTAGGGCGCCGGGTGCGTGCGGCTCTGGTGGAGGACGAGCTCGCCGGCGTCGTGGTCACCCATGGCGTGGACACCCTGGAGGAGGTCGCGTTCCTGGCCGACCTCATGGCCGGACCGGCCCGCGGCGGCATGGTGTTCACCGGCGGCCTCCGCCCGCTGTCGCACCCGTCGGCCGACGGTCCCGCGAACCTCGCCGCGGCCCTGACCGCCGCGGCGGACCCGGCACTGCGCGGAGCCGGCGCCGTGGTGTGTCTGGACGGCGAGCTGCACGCGGCCCGGTGGGCCACGCTGGCGGACGGCTTCACGTCGGCTCCGCACCCGATGCTGGGCCGGGTGGTCGACGGGCGTGTCCACCTCACGTCGACGCCGCCGCCCCGCCCGCCGGTGGTCGGCGGCGAGCCGGAGTCGGACGTGGCGTTGGTGAAGACCTACCCGGACATGCCCGCGTCCCTGCTGACGATGGTGACCGACCTGGGCGCGCAGGGTGTGGTGCTGGAGGGCACCGGCGAGGGCAACGTCCCGGTCGAGCTGTTCAGCACGATCATGGGACTGTCCGAAATGGACATTCCGGTGGTCGTCGCGTCCCGCTCGTACGGGAGCGGCATCGGGCTGGCGGCCCAGATGGGGGCGATCAGCGCCCGCGGCCTGAGCGCGCCGAAGGCCCGGGTGGCGCTGATGGTCGCGCTCGGCAAGGGCGGCGGCGTCGAGGCCGCGCTACGCTACTTCGACAGCCTCTAGGACGCGGCGGTTCGTAGAGGGGGCACCGACACCGGCCAGCCGTTGCCGGTGTCGGCGCCCGGATCCGCGGCGGTGACTGGGACGTTCACCGGCGTGGGGGGAGGGCCGATGAAGGTTTGTCCAGGTCCGCCCGCGGATCCACCACTGCCGCGGCCAGGGGCCGGGGTTGCCGCGGCGCTCTCGGGTCGGTTCCGGATGTTGGCGATGTGACCGGCCGACCTATGGGCGCCTCCCGACCCCACGGGTTGCCGTGGCGATGGCAGTGGGTGTGGTCATGACGCGAGCCGCCATGCGTCGATGGGCGGTAGCTCCATGACCGCCGGGTCCGCCGAGTCGACGGAACCGGACATCGGTGGGTCGTACTGTGCCGGTTCGACGCCCGGCGGGTTGTAGAGCGGGACGGGCACCGGCGCCGGGACCGGCCCGGGGATGGGGCCGGTCATCGAGGCACGCAGCGGCGCGTACATCGGCGCGTATGAGGACGGACGCGGTGGTCCCACCGGTGGCATGCCGGGGTTGGACTGTTGTGCCGGCGGCATGCCCGGGTTGGATTGGTAGGCGGGTGGCATGCCTGGGTTGGACTGCTGGGCCGGCGGCATGCCCGGGTTGGACTGCTGGGCCGGCGGCATGCCTGGGTTGGATTGTTGGGCGCGTGGCATGCCCGGGTTGGACTGCTGGGCCGGCGGCATGCCCGGGTTCGACTGGTAGGCGGCAGGCATGCCGGGGCTGGATTGCTGTGCTCGCGGCATGCCGGGGCCTGGCTGTTGTGCCGGTGGCATGCCTGGGTTGGATTGGTAGGCGGGTGGCATGCCCGGGTTCGACTGCTGGGCCGGCGGCATGTTGGGGTTGGACTGGTAGGCCGGCGGCATGGCCGGGTTCGACTGCTGGGCCACCGCCGACCGGGCCGGCATCGGTGGGCGGACCGGTCGCTGCCGGGGCGTGTCCGCCGGCAGGGCCGGCTGCGGCATCGGCTGAATCTTCTGCTGGGGGAGCGCCGGGGGCACCGGCCGGGCCGGCGGCCGGGTGCGGGTGACCGGCTCGATCCGGGGTGCGGACCCCTGGCTGGCCTCGACCATCCTGCGCCGCATGGCCTTCGTCGTCTGCCGGTCGAGCTCGTGGGCGTAGTGCAGCATGCCGCGCGGGCTGTCCCACGCGAGGATGCCGACGAGCGCGCCGCCCGCGACGTAGCCGGTGATCTTGGAGCCGATCGGCACGGCCTCGGTGAGCGGCACGGTGTCCTGGGCGAGCGAGGGGTGCCCGGCGCCCTGGATGCGCACGCCGTGCTGCTCGGACCAGAACTTCGGCAGCGGCGTGTACGGCGCGGCCTCGTCCCGCCCCAGCAACAGGTTCTCCGCCGCCACGCGGCCCATCTCCACGGCGTTCATCCAGTGCTCGACCCGCCGTGGCACGGTGTCGAAGCGCAGGTTCGGCCAGCGCGCGACGTCGCCGGCGACCACCACGTCGTCGACGCCCAGGGCGTGCGTGGTAGGTCCACAGAGGACGCCGTTGTCGACGAACAGGCCGGAGCCGCGCAGCCAGTCGGTCGCGGGCACACCGCCCACGCACAGCACCACGCAGTCGGCGACGACGATCTCGCCGGTGGACAGGTGCATCGTGACGCCGTCGGAGGAGTCCGTGTGCCAGTGCTGGATCGTGGCGTTCGTGACCAGCCGCACGCCGTTGGCCTCGTGCAGCGCGGTGACCGTCTCGCTCACGTCGAAGCCCGGCACGTTGTCGAGCATCGCGGTCTCGCGGATGATGATCGTGGTGTCCCGGCCCAGCTCGCGCGCGGCCGAGGCGACCTCGCCGGCGAGGAATCCGCCGCCGATCAGCGCGACGCGGCCCTTGCCTTTCGCGAGCAGCTTCTGCACGGCCACCGCGTCGGACACCGTGCGCAGCACGTGCACCCGCGGGTCGTGCCGGGGCGCGCCGGGCAGGTGTGCCGGCTGCATGCCAGTCGCGATGACCAGCCCGTCGTAGTCGACCTCCTCGCCGCCGGGCAGGTAGACGACGTGCTCCTCGGGGTCGAGCTTGCTCACCCGGGTCTTGGGCCGCCAGATGGCGTCGAGGTCGGAGTGCGTGGGCAGCAGCGCGTCGCGCGGCCGGGCCGCTCCGGTGAGCACCGCCTTGCTCAGCATCGGCCGGTGGTACGGGCGGTAGGGCTCCTCACCGATGATCACCAGTTCACCGGCGAAGTTCAGTTCGCGCACGCGTTCGGCGGCCCGGAGGCCAGCGCCTCCGGTGCCGACGACGACGATGCGCTCGGCTGAACTCATTAGCTGGTCTCCTCCGACATGGTGTTCATGGTTCGTTTCGTTCCTGCGCTACTCGCCGTCTTCCCTCCTCACGTGCTCGGCGCTGGCGCGCCTGCGCGCGATCGTCAGTCCAGACGGCGAACGCTCCGTCACTCCCGCTCACGGTGTTGAATGGTTCGCTTCGTTCCTGCGCTACTCGCCGTCTTCCCTCCTCACGTGCTCGGCGCTGGCGCGCCTGCGCGCGATCGTCAGTCCAGACGGCGAACGCTCCGTCACTCCCGCTCACGGCTACTTCCCCTCCGCGAGCTCGATGGCCAGCGTGGGGCACATACGGACCGCGGCCCGCGCCTCCTCGAGCTGCTCGGGCTCGACGTGGCGCCGGTAGCGCAGCCCGCCGTTCTCCGAGAGCTGGAACAACGACGGCGCCTCCGCGACGCAGAACCCGTAACGACGGCAGTGGTCGTTGTTCACGCTGAGCTGGTTGCGCGCCTTCTGGCGCTTGGGCGCGGCCATCATGGCGCTTCGTCGAACAGGCCGGTGCTGGTCATGGCCCTCGCGGGCATGATCCGCAGCACGGCGACGGTCACCGTGGGCACCAGGAACGTGATTCCCAGCAGCCACAGTACGGACAGCGTGCCGTTGTTGTAGGCGCCGACGAACGTGTGCACCACGCCGAGGCCGAAGGCGAGGTAGCCCAGCCGGTGGATGCCGACCCACTGCCGGAAGCTCAGGCGGTGCCGGAGCCCGACGACGATCGAGACGGCCAGCATCCCCTCGAACGCGAGGATGCCCATGGTGTGCCGGAGCTGGACGCCTCCGTTGAACGGCACGAAAACCTCGACGACCGAGTAGAGCTCGGCCCGGAGGAACAGGAACGAGATGATGTGGCTGAACGCGAACGCCAGCGTCAGCCCGGACAGCATGATGTGCCCGCTGCGCAACGCCTGGCGACCCGCGAGCCGGTTGGCCCACCCCGCCGAGACCAGCACGCCCCAGGTGAGCGAGAGGCACATCATCGCGTACGCCAACCAACCCGACACCGTGGCGAGCCCGCGGACACCGGCATCGACGTCGGCGTCGGGGGCTTGGGTCGCCAGCTGGAGCAGCACGCTCGTTCCTCCTCCCACTTATCTCGCTACGGCCTCGGTGCACGCGTCCGGTGGTGATGTGCTCACTGGACGCGGGCCGGGGACTGGTCTGCGGGGCTGACTCGACTCCGCGGGGAGCGCGGACTCCGGGTGGGCGGGGACGTCTGTCGGGGGAGAGACCCGTCGGGGGTCTCGGAGGGCGGGGAGAGTCTCGGTGCCGGAAGCCGGCGGTGCCTCGGGCGGGCACGGGATGGGTGTCGCGTCGGGGACGCGCGAGATGCCGGTGGCGACCGCGGTCCCGACGCTCGCCACCGGGGCAACACCGGTGACCGCGGGATGCCGCTCGATGCGGCGCGGTAGCACATGGATCGGCATCGTTTCCTCGATCTTCTTCTCGAAAATCTGGATCTGCCGGTCAGACCGGGCGGAGTCTTCGTGTGGACGACATCAGGTCCACGGTCGTGCGGGCGGGTGGCCCGATGCCGGCGACGAGAAGCTCGCCGCCGGCATCGGGAGTGACCAGCAGAATCAGCTACTGCCCTGCTGTCCGCTGTTGATGGTGTCGACGACCTCCTGCATCAGCTCTTCGTCCATGACGTTGATGAAGTCACCATGGTCGGTGATCGGGCTGTGCAGCTCGCCCGGGAACGCGTCCAGGGCGAACAGCTGACCCGGCGGGATGTCGAACGACAGCTTGTAGTTCAGCTGCGGCACCGCCTGGAAGCCCTCGGGGCACTCACCGGTCTCCTCGTCAGCGAACTCGATGTGCGTGTTCTCGGCACTGTCGATGTTCTCGCCGTCCCAGCAGCCCGGGAACTCCAGGATGCGGATCGTCTGGCTGCCCTCGGGGCACAGCGGGTACTGCGTCCCGGAGATCTGGTCCTCGAAGCCCGAGCACGTCCACTGTGCCCTGGCGTTCCCGGAGTCCTTTCGTTCCACGGCTCCCTTCGAGTCACCGGTGGAGACCTGGAGGAAGTCCGGCATCTCCACGACCTCGTTCTGCGCGTTGCCCTCGAAGGTGATCTCGGCCGAGGACGGGTGCAGGATGGTGCCGAGGTTGTGCGGGTTCTCCGGGTCGGCCTGGTCCTGAGCCGGGTCATTCTCGCGGAGGCGGATGACCGGCCAGTAGTAGGTCGACAGGTCGCCGTTGACGCACGTGGTGTCGGCGCCCGCCAGAACCTCGTTGTCGGAGAAGGCGTCGGTGGCGGTGTTGCCCACGTAGTCGTGCGTGTGCTCGGCGGCGTTGCGCACACCCGGCGCGGCGTTCAGGTTGTCCGGGTTGTTGTGGTTTTCCTCGTTGGTGCCACAGTCGACCGTGAACGAGCCGGTCGAGGCGTTCTCACCGGGCTCGGCCTCGTTGTTGTCGACCGGCTCGACGTTGTTGATGTCGACGAAGTCCTCGGCGAACGGCCCGATGCACTCCAGGTTCTCGCCCTGGTCGTCACCTTGGTCGTCACCTTGGTCGTCACCTTGGTCGTCGCCCTGGTCGTCGCCCTGGTCGTCGCCCTGGTCGTCGCCCTGGTCGTCGCCCTGGTCGTCGCCCTGGTCGTCGCCCTGGTCGTCACCTTGGTCGTCGCCCTGGTCGTCACCTTGGTCGTCGCCCTGGTCGTCACCGGCCGGGTTGTCCGGGTGCGCGGCCTGCGGTGCGGTGTTGCCGTAGGTCTGCTCCGCCGGCTCCTCAGCGCCCTGGTCCTCGCCCTGGTCCTGACCCTGGTCCTCTTCACCCTGGTCCTGGCCCTGGTCTTCGCCTTGGTCCTGACCCTGGTCCTCTTCGCCCTGGTCCTGGCCTTGGTCCTGACCCTGGTCCTCTTCGCCCTGGTCCTGGCCCTGGTCTTCGCCTTGGTCCTGACCCTGGTCCTCTTCGCCCTGGTTCTCGCCTTGGTCCTGACCCTGGTCTTCGCCCTGGTTCTCTTCGCCCTGGTCCTGGCCCTGGTCTTCGCCTTGGTCCTGACCCTGGTCCTCTTCGCCCTGTTCCTCTTCGGCTGGAGGCTGCTCCTGCAAACACTCGGCGGCGGTGACGTCGCCGGCGGACTGGCCGTCCTCGCCCGCGGAGGCGATGCCCATGATGCCGACCGTCACCGTGGTCCCGATGAGCGCCGTCGCGGCGATCGCCGCGATAGTCAGCCGACGCCGCGTATGACGCGGTATCTGGTGTCGTGACATGAGATCCTCGCTGTCGTTGGCTAGCTAATTGCTCGCTCAGTTCGAGCGGTGCAGGCGCAACAGTCCGTTGTCGCCGGATGGCACGCTGGTCGCCACCGTCTCCCGCACCCGAGTGCTCGGAGTTGGTATCGACGTGGCTGGCGGTAGTGGAGCCACCGCCGAAATCGCGGACTGACGTTCGGTTGCCGGTGGAGCCTGTCGGCCGGCGGCGACTGTGGCCGCCAGGCCGGAGCCCCGGCTCGCACCGAGCTTGTTGTCCCCGACTGGGTGCAGAAGCCGCGCCTTGAGGTCGCGCGGCGCCCGCATGCCGGACGCCGGCGGCGTGGGATGTGTCGCCGCCGGCGTCAGTTGGCCTGCTGTATGTGGTGGTTGTGCGGCTACTGCCGGTACGTGCCCACACCCGGTGGTCGCGGCGGCGACCGGGGTGTGTAGCACCAGCAGGGCCGCGATTCGCATGTGGTTTCCTTTCTGGGCAAGGAGATTCCTGAGCACACCAGCACGTGCGGTCACCAGCAGATACGGAGAGGTCGGAATCACGGTTCAATCACGGCCGACTCTCGAGTGTGATCTAGGTCACTTTTGACGAACGCGACTGTCGGGTTCAAGATGTGACCCCATGAGCCGGCGTACGAGCTCCAGACGGAGCGCCGCCGGTGCGGGAAGCGTCTTGGACCGATCCGGGGATGGTTTCTTGGACAAGGACGAGGCGCTGGTCAGGATGATCCACCGCGACTTCGGTGGGCCACTGTTCGGTCACGTGTTGCGACTGACCGGTAACGATCGCCAGTGGGCCGAGGACGTGGTCCAGGAGACCCTGGTCCGTGCCTGGCGGAATGCAGATCGACTCGACCGCGAGCCAGGAATGCTGCGCGCGTGGCTGTACACCGTCGCGCGCCGCATCGTGATCGACGGGCGGAGGAGTCTGAGCGCGCGTCCACGCGAGGTGGACGTCGCGCCGCTGGCGCTCGTGCCGGTTCCTGACCGGTCCGAGCAGGCGCTTTCGGCGATGGTTGTCGCCGATGCGTTGCGGGGCCTGCGGGCCGAACATCGGGAGGCGCTGGAGGAGACATATCTTCGAGACCGGACCGTAAACGAGGCGGCGAACGTCCTCGGGGTCCCACCAGGTACCGTGAAGTCAAGGGTGTTCTACGCGCTTCGCGCCTTGCGACGTGCGCTGCGGGACGGGGAGGGAACGTAATGCCCACACCCGATCACATCGACGTGGGCGCATACGTGCTCGGCATCCTTGATCCACCCGAGCAGGCGGCATTCGCGAAGCATTTCGCGAACTGCGCGCGATGCCGCGCGGAGTACCGCGAACTCGCCGACCTGCCACGACTACTCGAACAGATCAAGCCGGAGATCACGCCGGCGCCGAGCGCCCAGGCGCTCGACGGCGCGCTCGCCGAGATCGCCGCGACCCGCCGGGGTCGGCGCCGCAACCTGTGGCTCGCCGCCGCGGCGGCCGGGGTGCTGGTCGTCAGCCTGCCGATCGCGGTGTGGCAGTCCACCGGCGGGGACCGCAACACGACGCCCCAGGCCGCCCCCACCGTCACCAAGTCGGTGGATCAGGGCTCGGGCGAGAAGCAGTCGGCCCAGTCGGAGCAGTCGACCGCCGTGGCCGGCGCACGCACCCTGCAGGGGACCGACCGGGCGACGAGTGCCACCGCGTTCCTCACGCTGGACGGTGACTCGAGCGCCACCACGGTCGACCTGCAACTCTTCGCCGTACCGGGGCCGGCGGAGGGCAAGCTGTACGCCGTGACCAGCGGCGGGGACCGTCAGCTGGTGATGCGGTGGGAGATGGGCGTCGACCAGCCGAGCACGAAGGCGCGCGGCACCGTCGACATCCCGATCCTCGAGATCGAACAGTTCGAGCTCCGGCAGACCGAGGGCCCGGTAAAGATCGACATCGCCACCTGAGCCGGGCACGCACACAGACCCACCGAGAGCGGCGGTGGGTCCGTTGGCGTACCCGCGGTCAGGCCAGCTGCGGGGCAACCGCGGTGGCGATGAGCTCCAGGTGGTCCAGGTCGTCGAGATCCAGGATCTGGAGGTACGAACGGGTCGCGCCGGCCTCGGCGTAGCGGCCCAGCGTGTCGACGACCTCGGCCGGGGTGCCGGTCGCGCTGCCGTGCCGCAGCTCGGCCACCTCGCGGCCGATCGCGGCCGCCCGGCGCGCCACCTCCGCGTCGTCCTTGCCCACCACGGTCGTCACCGCGTGGGAGAACACCATTCCGGCGGCGTCCCGGCCGTGCCGCTCGAGCGCCTCCCGCACCCGGCCGTACTGCGCACTACAGTCCTGAATGGACCGAAACGGAATGTTGAACTCGTTGGCGTACTTGGCAGCCAGCACTGGTGTCCTCTGAGGACCCATACCGCCGACGATCACCGGTAGCGGCGACTGGACCGGCTTGGGGAGGGCGGGGGAGTCCGTCAGCGTGTAGTAGCGGCCCTCGTGGGAGAACCGCGCACCCACCGGCGTCGACCACAGGCCGGTGATGATCTCCAGCTGCTCGGCGAGCCGCGCGTGCCGGTCGGACGGGAACGGGATGCCGTACGCGGCGTGCTCGGCGGCGAACCAGCCGGCGCCCAGCCCGAACTCGACGCGCCCGCCGGACATCTGATCGACCTGGGCCACCTGGATCGCGAGCGGGCCCGGGAGCCGGAACGTCCCCGCGGTCACCATCGTGCCCAGCCGGATCGTGCTGGTCTCGCGCGCCAGGCCGCCGAGCGTCACCCACGCGTCCGTCGGCCCTGGCCCGCCGTCGCCGCTCATGTGCAGGTAGTGGTCGGACCGGAAGAACCCGCTGAAGCCCAGCTCCTCGGCCGCCTTCGCGACTCGCAGCTGGGTCTCGTAGCCGGCGCCCTCCTGGGGTTCGATCATGATGCGCAGATCCATGTCGACAGCACATCACATGCCGGCCGGTGTCTCGAACACGGGACACTAGGCGGTTTTCCTCGGCCAGCTCATCCGTACCGTCGTGCCGTACTCGCCGCGCTGGACCTCGCTGTGCGCGGTCAGCCTCCGGATCAGCGTGAGCCCGTGCCCGCCGCCGGACCCGACCGCGCCCTCCTGCCAGCGGCCGCGGTCCGCGACGGTCACCTCCACCGAGCCGGAGTCCAGCCGGGCGTGCAGTTCGAGTGGCCCGATCGTGCCGCTCGGGTAGGCGTGCGTGACCGTGTTGGCCATCGCCTCGTAGCACGCCAGGCCGATGTCGTAGGTCGTGTCCGCGGGGAGGCCCTCGTCGCGGGCCCACTCGGTGAGCTGGCGCCGCAGCCGCGTGGCGAGTTGTGGCGACGCCGGACCGTGGTGATGCATGGCCGCGTGGACCCGGCCGTGGCCGTCGTGCGTGCCGGAGCTCATGCGCCACCCTCCCGGTCGCTCGTCCCCCGTGCTTGTGCCTCCGAAGGGGGACTACCCGATGTTTTCGCGGGCATTCGCGCGCGCCGCGGCTACCTGGAGGTGGTTCTCCTCAGGGGCTCGGAGAAAATCGCTCGATCGTGCATACCCTGGGCGCTCGGTGGGCATCCGTGCGTCATGGCCGAGCCAGACAAGACCCCATCGGAGCTCACCGGACCGTCCCGTGGCTCGCTCGTGACGTTCCTGCTCCGGGACGAGGACGGGGAGCGGTTCCGTATCGGCGAGGTCGTCGGGCCGCTCGAGTCCGACCCGGTCACCGGTGACGTCTGGGTCGGCATCCGGACCTCGCACCGCTCCCTCCGGCAGGCGGTGCACCTGGTCGCGACGACCTCGATCGTGCACGTCACACCGCCCAGCGCACGGCGCGGGGCGGCCTGAACGGCACGACCCCGGTAGGGATGGCCACCGCCTGGTAGCAGGGGCTGGGCGGTGGTCATCCCTTGTTCGCACTCAGCCGAGCACGTGCGCGGTGTAGGCGTTGCCGAACTTGCCGAGCGGGTCGGCCGCGTGCCGCAGCTCCGCGAATTCCGTCCACTTGGGATAGAGCCGGGCCAGTTCCCTCGCGGTGGCGGCGAAGCACTTGCCCCAGTGTGGTCGCGCGCCCAGCGGCAGCAGCAGCGACTCCAGGTCCGGCAGCAGCGCGGCGACCCCGGCCGGGTCGAGCCGCCAGGTGAAGTGCAGCGCGACCGTGTCGCGGCCGAACGCGCCGGACAGCCACAGGTCGTCGCCCGCCACGGTCCGGACCTCGGAGACGTGCAGCAGCGGCGCGATCCGCTCGCGCCCGGCACGCAGCAGGCCGATCGCCTCGACCGCCCGGTCCCGCGGCACGAGGTACTCGCTCTGCAACTCCGCGCCGTGGCTCGGCTTGTGCCCCAGGCGGAAGTGCGGCAGCCGGTCCAGCCAGGGCCCCGCCACGCCGAGCTGTTCGGTGACCGCGTCGGCCGGCTCGCCGTCGAGCATGTGCACCTGGACCGCCGCCGGTGGGGCGCCGAAGAGGTCGGTGGGCGCGGGGGTGCCGGCGGACTTGACCCACACCTGCCCGACGCGCTCGCCGGTCCAGTCGGTGAACAGGCTGACGCTGTACCCGCTCGCCATGATCTCGTCGAGGTCCTCGAGCACCGGCCGCCAGGGCACGTCCAGGTAGACGTGCTGGCGCAAGTCGAACGACGGCCGCACGTCGAGCGTGACGCTGGTGACCACGCCGAGCGTGCCGAGCGCGACCACGCTGCCGGCGAAGCCCTCCTCGCCGCGGCGGACCCGGCGCAGCTCGCCGTCCGCGCCGACGAGGTCGAGCGCGGCCACCGCGGCCGCGAGGTTCCCGTTGCGGGAACCGGACCCGTGGGTGGCGGTGGCGATCGCGCCGGCGACCGAGATGTGCGGCAGCGACGCGAGGTTCGCCAGTGCGAGTCCCCGGTCCTGGAGGGCCTCGGCGAGCACGCCGTAGCGGGTGGCGGCCGAGACGGTCACGGTGTCGCCGGTCAGCTCGAGGTCCGGCGGCAGTGCCTCCAGCGACACCAGCGCGCCGCCCGTGTCGGCGATGTCGTTGAAGGAGTGCCGTGAACCGAGCGCCCGTACCCGGTCGGCACCGGCGACGACCTCCTGCACCTCCGCGACGCTCGCCGGCACCACGACGCGGCCCGAGTAGGTCAGGTTGCCGGCCCAGTTCCGTTCCACGGAAGCGATCCTGCCCTACGCCGGCGCGGGGTTCGTCATGCCAGCCACGTGCGCGCGACGGCGTCGACGATCACCGCCCGTGCCGACGGGTCCGCCCGCGGCGCCGGGGCCAGCTCGAGGTGCAGGAACGAGGTACCGCGCTCGGTGGCGGCGAGGCTCTGGACGTTGGTGGCCCCGTCGAGGTGTCCTGTCCACTCCGGACGGACGCGGAAGCCCTTGTCCAGCAAGGTATCCCGCAGTGCGGCATGCGCGGCGGTGAGCGCGGCCGCGCCGGGGGAGACCACCGCGTCGTAGCCGGGCAGGGTCGCGGCCGCGTACCCGTGCGGCTGCACCTCGACCGGTGCGTGCTCGGCCAGCACTCCGGAGAACACGTGGAACATCGAGTCGGTGCGGTGCGCGACGTCGGCGGCTCCGCCGCCCGCCCTGCGGTGCGTGCCGGCCAGCAGCAGGGCCGAGCCCGGCGCGGCGCGGAACAGCTCCAGCCCGAGCCACGCCGTCAGCCGGTCGGCGATCGGATGCGGCACCGCGATCACCCGACGCACCGACCCGGACCCGTCGAGCACGACCGCGCCCCAGGTCCGCTCGGTGCCCGACTCTCCCTCGACCAGCGTGTACGGCCGGCCATCGAGCCCGGTGCGGACCGCGAACCCCAACTCGGTCAGTGCCGGCGCGTGCTCGCCACGCAGCACCGCGCGCAGTCCGCGCGCACCCCGTTCGCGCTCGGCCGGGGCCGGCGGGCGGTACGGGCCGGTGGGGCTCATGGCGCGGAGACGTCCGATCAGCCACCGCCACAGTCCACCGCGCACCTGCCCATAATGCGGCATGCGACGCCACCACCATGGGTACCCGCACGGGGTGACGACCGAGGATGCCGACGCCGTCGTGGTCGGTGCCGGGCCGAACGGCCTGGTCGCGGCGAACCTGCTCGCCGACGAGGGCTGGCGGGTCCTGGTGCTGGAGGCGACCGGCGCACCCGGCGGCTCGGTCCGCACGGCGGAACTCGCCGCGCCGGGCTACCGCAGCGACGTGTGCAGCGCCTTCTACCCGCTCGCGGTCGCGTCGCCGGTCATTCGCGAGCTGGGCCTGGACGGCTACGGGCTGCGGTGGCGGCACGCGCCCGCGGTCCTCGCGCACGTGTTCGCCGACGGCCGGCACGCGACGATCTCCCGTGACCTGGAGGCCACCGCGAAGTCGGTGGCCTCCTTCGCCCCGGAGGACGCCGACGCGTGGCGCGCGGAGTTCGCGTTCTGGCAACGAATCCGCGACGACGTGCTCGACGCGGTGCTGCGGCCGTTCCCGCCGGTGCGGGCGGGCGCGCGGCTGGTGCGTGAGCTCGGCGCAGCGGAGTTCCTGCGGCTGGCGCGGATGCTGACGCTGCCGGTGCGCACCTTCGGTACCGAGCGGTTCGCCGGCGACGGGGCGCGGGCGCTGTTCGCGGGCAACGCGCTGCACACCGACCTCGGCCCGGACCAGGCCGGCAGCGGGGTGTTCGGCTGGCTGCTCACGATGCTCGGCCAGGACGTCGGGTTCCCGGTGCCCGAGGGCGGGGCGAGCGCGATCACCGACGCGCTGGTGCGCCGGCTCGCCGACCGGGGTGGCCGGGTGGACTGCGGCCGCCCGGTGACCGAGGTACTGGTGGCCGGCGACCGGGCGGTCGGCGTCCGGGACGGCACGGGGGAGCCGGTCCGGGCGCGCCGTGCCGTGCTCGCCGACGTGCCCGCGCCGGTGCTGTACCGGGACCTCGTCGACGAGCGCCACCTGCCGGCCCGGCTGCTCGCCGACCTCGCGCACTTCCACTGGGACGACGGCACGGTCAAGGTCGACTGGGCACTGTCCGGGCCGATCCCGTGGAGGGCGGCGGAGGTCGGCCGGGCCGGCACCGTCCACCTCGGCGCCGACCTCGACGGGATGTCCGGCCTCGCCACCGATCTGACGTGCGGCCGGGTGCCCCGCACCCCGTTCCTGTTGCTGGGGCAGATGACGACGGCCGACCCGTCCCGCTCGCCGGCCGGCACCGAGTCGGTGTGGGCCTACACGCACGTGCCGCGCGGCCAGCAGTGGTCGCAGGGCCGGCTGCGGCGGCGCGCGGAGCGGATCGAGCAGGTGGTCGAGGACGCGGCGCCAGGCTTCCGGGACCGGATCGTGGGCCGGGCGATCGCCGGGCCGGCCGACCTCGAGGAGCACAACCCGAGCCTCGTCGAGGGCGCGATCAACGCGGGCACGGCGGCCATCCACCAGCAGCTGGTGTTCCGTCCGGTGCCGGGCCTCGGGCGTGCGGACACCCCGGTGGACCGGCTGTACCTGGCCGGCGCGTCGGCCCATCCGGGCGGCGGGGTGCACGGTGCGGCGGGCGCCAACGCGGCCCGCGCGGCGCTGGCCCGCGACGGCCGCCTGGGCGCGGGCTACGGCACGCTGATCCGCTCCCTGCACCGCGCGCTGTACCGCCAGCCCCGCTGATCACGACCGGGGCCTGGAAGGACGCCTTCCGGACACTGGGTGTCTGGAAGGCGTCCTTCCAGGCCGTTCAGCAAGGTCGCTGCATGGCCTTGCCGATCACGTCCCGCGTCGACACCTCACCGGGCCGCCTCGCGTTCGACCACGCCGGTGAGCACGTGCTGCTGGCCGAATGTCCACACGTTGCTCGCGAGGAAGTACAGCAGCACCGCGATCGGCATCGGGAAGAACGCGCCGGACACCAGCACGCCGACCGGAGCGAGGTACATCATCACCCGGGTCACCGCGGCGACCTGCGGGCTGGTGGTCTCGGCTCGGCGCAGCGACGCCCGCATCGTGAAGAACGTGGCCACCCCGGCGGCGAGCATCAGCGGCAGGCCGACCGCGAGCATGTGCGCGTGGTCGGTGCCGAACGCGGCCAGGTCGGCGGCCGGCTGGCTGATCCAGTTGCCGAGCTTGGCACCGAAGACGTCGGCGTTGCGGAACGACTCCACCCCGGCCCGGTCGAACACGTGGTTCGACGTCGCGCCGGGGGTGAAGTCGCGCAGCACCCAGTAGAGGCTGAGGAAGACCGGGATCTGGAGCAACGTGGGCAGGCAGCCGCCGAGCGGGCTGATCCCGTTGTCCGCGTACAGCTTCTGCATCTCCTGGGCGAGCCGCTGCCGGTCGCCCTTGTGACGCTTGCGCAGCTTGTCCAGCTGTGGGGCGAGCTCGCGGGTGCGGCGAGCCGAGCGCACCTGGCTGAGCGCGGGGCGGATCAGCAGCACGCGGACGGTGAAGGTGAGGAACACGACCGCGAGCGACCAGGCGAGTCCGCTCGCGGGTCCGAGCGGGACGGCGAAGACCGTGTGCCAGAACCAGAGGATGGCCGAGACGGGGTAGAGCAGGAAGTCGAACATGCAGCACTCCGAGATGTCGGGAAGTCACCGGGGACATACGGAAACGGCTGCATGCCGGGAAAAGCCGGCGCAGGGCCGGCGGAGGTCACGCAGCCGTGCTGCGTGCTGTCGGTGCTCGCGGTCGGGTGCGGCCCGGCGCGTCCGGGTCGCGTAGCCGCAGGAACGCGGCCTGCCAGGCGTACTCGCGGAGGCGGACCGTGTGGACCTGGTCGGGCGCGACGGCCGGCACGAGGTGGACGAGCACCACGGCCGTCACCACGGCGACCGCGAGACCAGCGGTCAGCGCGCCCAGCGGGCCGGCCGAGGCCGCGGGCAGCAGCGCGAGGAGCGCGGGCAGCAGCACGGCCAGCGCGAGGCGCAGGCGCACCCCCGGTTCGCTCCTCGTCACCACGCCACGATGCTACCTCGGCCGGAGGTTTCACCGGTCCCCTCGGCGGGCAGCCCGTGCCCGAGGGAGAGGAGATCCGCGATGAACATGTTCGACAAGGCCAAGGCCAGGGCGGAGCGACTGGTCGGCGAGGCCAAGGAGCGGATGGGCCACAAGACCGGCGACGAGGACCTCGAGAACGCCGGCAAGCGCGACAAGCTCACCGGTGAGGCCAAGGTGACCGGCCACGGCCTGCGGGACAAGGCGGCCGCCGCGCTGCGTGACGCCAAGGAACGGTTGCGAGGACGCTGAGCCCGGCCGGCGCGCCGGGTCGAGGACTGTGCGGCCCGGGCAGCGCCGGTGATCAGGGGGTCGGCGGGGAGGTCGCCGGCCCCCGTCCCGCACGCCGTGCTCACTCGGCGCGCGCCAGTACCACCGGCTGGTAGTAGCCCGACTCCGCGGGCATGAGCCACCGGACCTCATCGAACCCACCGGCCGTGAGCACGGTGGTCAGTTCGTCGCGCCGCAGCGTCCGGTAGGTCGTCGAGCGGACCGCCGTGGTCCACCCGTCCCCCTTCGGCCGCAGGATGAAGACGTTGATCTCGACCGTCCGCCGGTCCGGCGCCCACTCCCGCGCCTGCCCGACGATCCGCCGCCGCGCGCCGGTTCCGTGCACCACCGGCATGACCCCGGACGTCCCGTCCCGCAGGATCGCGTCGTAGTCCCGGATGCTCGCGAGGAACAGGCCGCCGGGATCGAGGCAGCCGCGCACCGACCGCACGGCGGCGGCCAGGTCGGCGTCGGTGAGCAGGTGCGGCAGCGAGTTGTGGCACGCGAGGACGGCGTCGAACCGCCGCGACGGGAGCGCGCGGACGTCGGCCACGTCGAGCCGGACGTCGACGCCGCGCTCGCGTGCCTCGGCCCGGGCCCGTTCGACCGCGGCCGCGCTGAGATCGGAGCCGTTAACCCGGAATCCCTTGGCGGCGAGGGGAAGCGCCTGTGTGCCGATCCCACAGGTGCAGTCGTACAGGGTGGCGGGCGGGGCGACACTAGTCCGCCTCCCCGGAATCAAAAGTGTTGGTTGCGTCCCAGCGAACGGTGTGGATTTCGGGTTGATTGTGGCTGGGTGCCGTCACGGTCCCCTGAGGTCGCGTTGGTTAGCACAAGGCCTCACTTCCCGGCCTGCCCGTACAGGTGGGGGAGCAGCACGGCCACGCCGGCGACCCCGTCGAGGAGCGTGTCGGTCTGCTGGCCGGACACCACCGGCTCGGCGTCGGCGGACACCGCGGTCGTGCCGACCTGGCGGGAGCGGTGATGACGGCCGGAGAGCGCGACGTTGGGGATGCCGGCCACCGAGCCGGGCAGCGGTTTGATCCGGCCGGTGCCCGGCGCGTCGTCGATCCGCCGGAACTCCCGGGCCTCGGCGCCGGTGCGGAAGTCGACCCACGCCACGGCGACCGCGATGGTCCCGCCGCGCGCGTCGCGGATCGTGAACAACAGCCGGTCCATCGAGCGGCACGGCGTGCGTAACAGGTACTGGCGCACCTGGCCGGTGGCGAACGCCGCGCAGTTGACGTTGTGCCGCCGCGCGCGCGGGCCCGCGGTCATGCCCAGCTGCTGGGCCGCCGCGGCGATGTCGCCCCGGCGTGCCGCCTCCTGGCTCGCGGCGATGCGGGCGGCGAAGGTGTTCGCCACGGCCTGGCTCGAGCCGGAGTCCGGCGCCGGACCACTGTCCTCACCGGCCGACGCCACGGCGAGGGCGAGCACGCCGGCCAGGAGGACCGTGCCGGCGCCCTTTCCCTTGGCCATGCATTCCTCCCATGCGGTCGCCCGGGTCGCCCCTTTCTAACCGCCGTGCTCCCGAGATGCGACGGGTGGGTCGACAAAGCGTCCGAATGGCCGATCGGTGATCGCCGGTCGACTCGTGGGTAACAACGGAGTCCGGTTCCGCGACGTATCGCTCGTGGAGGCCGTGGATTGGCGAGCGGACGGGAGATCTGCCCAGCTCATGGCGTTGTTCGCGGCATGGCGAGCGGACCTCGACTCGGAGCCGTTCGCGTACTCCGACACGGATTTCCGGCGCGCGTGGAAGCGGCCGGCGTGCGTTCGGTTCGACTACGGCGCGCCGCCTCGGTTCGTGTTGGGCCGGCCCGATCCGCGCGAGTAAGGGCATTCCGGTGCGTTCGGTGGCGGGCGCGGGCGGATTTCCCTGCCGCCACGCCTGGTCACCGGCCGACCGCCGCCGGTATGCGAACGGCGTGGCATTTCCGGTGGGGACCGGCGAATTTCAACTCTTCTTCGCCCGCGACCGGCGCCTGGTCGAGCCGTTCGTGGTGGAACGGGCCTTCTCCTCGGCCTGAGCCCGGCGGTACGCCTCGGCCACGTGCGACGGAATGCGGCCACGCGCGGCGAGTTCGACGCCGTTCGCCTGCGCCCATTCCCTAATGGCGCCGGCGTCGTGGTTGGCCGCGCCGGCGCGCTGGCCCGGGCGCGCGCCACGGCGGACCCGGCCACCGGTCCGGCGAGCCGCGGCGACGTAGTCGGCCAGCATGTTTCGAAGTTGATCTGCGTTGGTTTCTGACAGATCGATCTCATATGTCACGCCGTCCAGCCCGAACTGGACAGTCGTGACGTCGTCCGAAGCCGAGCCGTCCAGGTCATCAATGAGCTGGACAAGTACCTTCTGCGCCATGATTGTGCTCCTGGTTTGGATGGTGATGCGTGCAAACCTAGTGGTTTGTTGGTCGCACGGTATCCCACCAGTGCCGGTCGTGTCATGAGTTGATCGGCCGACTCGACATGTGATTCGTGGAATGTCGTCGGAAGGAAATCAAAAGGTGAGGTGAGCACGGCCGCCATTTCGGCGTTCCGGGCGAGTCCACTCAGGACGTGAGGTCAAGCCGGTAGGCCAGCGCGAGCATCTCGCCGCCGACTCCGTGGTACGCGGCCACGTCGATGTCCATCTCGGGCACGCGCCGGTAGCCGAGCCGCTCGTAGAGGCGGATGGCGTCCGGCATGAACGCCATCGTGTGCAGGCGCGGATCCGCCTCCCCGGAATCAACCCTTGTGGTCACCCGGGGTTGGTGTCGTCCCGTTTGGGACGTACCGGTGGTTGGGTTGCGTCCCGTTCCCCTTGGGTGCGGTTGGCAGGAACGGCACCTCCTCGACCGCGCCGGCCGGGTACAGCCGCGCCGTGCCGGCGATGGCGCCGTTGGTCGGACCGCCGGTCGCGCCGACGGCCGGGCCGGCGTGCGCGGCAGCGTTCACGGCAGCGTTCACGGCGACCAGCCTGGTGGCCCGGCCGGCGGCGCTGCCGACGTCGGTCAGGTCGGCGAGGTAGCGCTCGAACAGCGCGGTCACCGGCACCGCGGCGGCGTACAGGCCGTACGCGGTGGTGAGCAGCGCACGGAGCTCGTCCAGCTCGTCCGGCGTGGCCTCTCGGACGGTCATGCCCGCCGTTCTACCAGGTCGCACCGGCTGCGGGCGCCTGCTTTTCCGGTGCCCTGAGGGAGTCAGCGGCGGGCGAGCGAGGCGAGGAACTCGCGCAGGACGGCGTGCGTGGCGGGGGAGCTCCAGAGCTCCAGCACTCGGGGGTCGTCGAGCGGGCGGCCGGCGTCGATGCGCTGCCGGGTGGGGCGGTGGAGCTGCTCCTTGCTCAGCGCGTACACGTCGGCGGGGGTGGCCGCGAGCCGGCCGGCGCGGCGAACCGCCTCGCCCAGCAGCTCCTCGGGAGCCACGACCGCGCCGACGAGGCCGGCGGCGTGGGCGGCCGCGGGGTCCACGGTGTCCGCGGTCAACACCAGGCGGTCGGCGACCGGGCCGGCCGCGTGCCGCATGATCTCCAGCGGCACGGTCGGAAACGGCACGCCGGCGGCGAGCTCGGTGAGCCCGATCGTGCCGGCGGACATCAGACGCACGTCGCAGGCCGCGGCGAGCACGCAGCCACCCGCGAGCGCGTGCCCGTTGACCGCGGCGACCGTCGGGCGCGGGTGGTCGAACAGGGCGAGCGCCGCCGTGCTGAGGGCGGGCAGGAACTCCGCCACGTAGGCGGGTCCACCGTCCACGATGCGCTTGAGGTCCACGCCCGCGGAGAAGCAGCGTCCGGCCCCGGTCAGCACGACCGCGGGTGCGCCGGCGACGTCCGCGAGCGCGCCGGGCAGCGCGGCCAGCAGCTCGAGGTCGAGGGCGTTGACCGGGCCGTGGTTCAGCCGCAGCACGGCGATGCCGGCCTCGTCGATGGTCTCGATCACCGCTGCATTCTGCCCGCACCCGCGCCGGCTCGGCCATCATGTCGGCATGCACCACGATCCGCTGCCCGGCGCGATCCGCCTGCCCGACGGGACCTGGGTCCGGGGGCGGGGCCTGCGTGACCCGGCCCCGTCCGGGCCGGAGCCCGACTTCGGCCTCTACTGCGGCACCCGCCGGCTGTGGGCGCGCCACGACGCGTCCCTCGGCTGGCCGCACCGGTGGGTCGAGTGGCCGGACTTCCGGCTGCCCCGCCGCGACGACCGCGCCGTCGGCCACATTCGCGCCCTGTACGAGCGGGCGCGCGCGGGCGAACGAGTCGAGGTCGCGTGCGGCGGCGGGGTCGGCCGGACCGGCACGGTCGTCGCGTGCCTCGCGATCCTCGCCGGCGTTCCCCGCGGTGAGGCGGTCGGCTGGGTTCGGGTGAACTACCACGAGCGCGCGGTCGAGACGCCGTGGCAGGCGGCGTGGGTCGGCCGCTTCCCGGGTTGAGCCGTCCGCTTCTGTCGGTGGGCGGGACTAGCGTCGTCGGCGTGACTAGTGCAGAGCTGCTCATCGATGCCTTCGACCGGATCCGGGACGAGGTCTACCAGGCCGTCACGGGGCTTTCGGCCGACGAGCTCGCCTACCGGCCGGACCGGGAGGCCAACTCCATCGCATGGCTGGTGTGGCACCTGACCCGCGTCCAGGACGACCACGTCGGCGGGGTCGCCGGCACGGACCAGGTCTGGACCTCCGCCGGCTGGGCCAAGCGCTTCGGCCTGCCGTTCGGGCCGGGCGCGACCGGGTACGGCGACCGGCCGGGCGACGTGGCCGCGGTACGGGTCGAGGGCGACCTCCTCGTCGGGTACCACGACGCCACGTACGAGCGGACGGTCGCCTACGTCGGCAACCTGACCGACGACGACCTGCCGCGGATCGTGGACCGCAACTGGGATCCGCCGGTCACGCTGGGCGTGCGGTTGGTCAGCGTCGTCTCCGACGACCTCCAGCACGCCGGGCAGGCGGCATACGTGCGTGGCCTGCTCGAGCGACGCTGAGTCTCCGTGCGCTGACTACCCGCCGTAATGGGGAAATTCGCCGAATGGTGTTGCATTTGGCGAATAGATGAATTGTGAACCGTCCCGTAACGACACACCGGCCGTATTCGAATCTCTGAGCAGCTCCTCCGTGGAGCCCGCTCAACACAGGGGTCCTATTCGGAGAAAGGTATGCCTATGCGTGCCACCAGGTCTCGGCTCGCCGCGGCGCTCGTCGCGGCAGGCACGGTGTGCTCCATTCTGGTCACTCCGGGAATCGCCTCGGCGCATTCCGGAATGACGACTGTCGCGCGTGGATTGGACAGCCCGCGCGGTCTCGCATTCGGACCGGACGGATCACTCTACGTGGCCGAGGCCGGAAGCGGCGGCACGGCGCCGTGCTTCGACGGGCCGGAGGGCGGCCGCGTCTGCTTCGGCACCAGCGGCGCGATCAGCAAGATCAGCCACGGCCGGGCGTGGCGGGTCGTCAGGGGCCTGCCGTCGATCGGCGACGAGGGCACCGGGACGAACGCGATCGGCCCGTCGGACGTGGCGTTCCGCGGCCACAACCTGTACTTCACCGTCGGGCTCGGTGCCGATCCCGCGCTGCGGGCCGGCCTGCCCCCGGTCGGTCAGCGGGCCAGCGGCTGGCTGCTGCGCGACAAGAGGCACGGCGTCCGCCAGGTCGCCGACGTCGCCGGCTTCGAGGCGACCGCCAACCCGGACGGCGGACTGCCGGACAGCAACCCGCAGTCGGTCCTGACCACGCACCGCGGCCAGCTCGTGGCCGACGCGGGCGGCAACTCGCTCGTGCGCGTGTCGCAGTCGGGCCGGATGTCGACCGTGGCCACGTTCCCCGACCAGCTCGTCGACGCGCCGCCGTTCCTCGGCCTGCCGCCGGGAACGAAGATCCCGATGCAGGCCGTGCCGACGTCTGTGGTGCGCGGCCCGGACGGGGGGTACTACGTCGGAACGCTGACCGGCTTCCCGTTCCAGGTGGGTTCGGCGCGCGTGTACCGCGTCGTGCCGGGCAGGGCGCCGACGGTGTACGCGGGCGGCTTCACCAACGTCATCGACATCGCGTTCGGACCGGACCGCAGGCTGTACGTGCTCGAGATCGCGCACCACGGCCTGCTCTCCGGTGACCCGACCGGCGCACTGCTCGAGGCGGGGCGCCACGGTTCGCACCGGATCGTGGCGAGCACGGGGCTCAACACCCCGGGGGGCCTCGCGATCCGCGGCCGGTCGGCGTACGTGTCCAACTGCGGCACCTGCCCGGACAACGGCTCGGTCGTGCGCATCCCGCTGCGCTGACGCAAAGACCACCGAGGGGAGGAGAGGCGCCCGGCCACCGTTTTTCCGGTGGCCGGGCGCAGTCCTGTGTGGAGGTCCTCAGTGGACGGCGCGGTGCCGGCGGCCGGCGATGCCCTCGGCGACACCGATCAGGAGCACCGAGGCGATCACGGCGACGATGAAGCCGAGCACGTTGAGCTCCATGATGTCGCCCGTGCCGAGCAGGTTCGCGATCGTGCCGCCGATGACCGAGCCGACGAGCCCGAGTAACAGCGTCGCGATGATCCCGAGCCGCTGCTTGCCGGGTTTGATGAGCCGCGCGAGCGCGCCGATGACCAGTCCGGCCACGATGAAGCCGATCATGGGATGAAGCCTCCTCTGCTTGTCGCGTCCCCCAGGGGTACCCGATGCAATCACGCCCACTCCTCATCACCGCGCGCGACTCCTTGACTACGGCACAAATATGGTCTAGACCATAGATGTGGTCTGGACCACATCTCCGGAGTACGTCCCTGCGAACCAGGAGATGACATGAGCCTGAAACGGAGACTGGCCGTCCTCGGGGCCGCCGCCGGCCTCGCCCCACTGTTCCTCGTGGTACTGCCGGCCGGCATCGCCAGCGCACACGGCTACATCTCGTCGCCACCGAGCCGGCAGGCGCAGTGCGCGCAAGGAACGCTGCCGTGCGGCGACATCAAGTACGAGCCGCAGAGCGTCGAGGGGCCGAAGGGGTTGCGCAGCTGCAGCGGCGGCAACGCGCGGTTCGCCGAGCTCGACGACGACGCCAAAGGCTGGCACGCCACGCCGGTCGGCGGCACGGTCACGTTCACCTGGACGTTCACCGCACGGCACGCCACCTCGAACTACGAGTACTACATCGGCAACACGCGGGTCGCCGAGTTCGACGGCGGTGGTCAGCAGCCGCCACCGACGGTGTCGCACACGGTGGACCTGGGCAACCACTCCGGACGGCAGAAGCTGCTCGCGATCTGGAACATCGCGGACACGGCCAACGCGTTCTACGCGTGCGTCGACCTCCAGATCGGTGGCGGCAGCCCGTCCGACCCGCCGGCCGACGACCCGCCGGACGACCCGCCGGCCGGTGGCACGTGGGCGGCCGGCACGGCCTACCAGGCCGGCGCCACGGTCACCTGGGGCGGCACGACCTACCGCTGCCTGCAGAGCCACACCGCGCTGCCCGGCTGGGAGCCGTCGAGCACGCCGGCGTTGTGGCGGGCCGCGTAGGCCCACCCGGCCGGCTCGCGCGTGCCCCGGCGGGCCGGCCGGCGATCGGGATCGACCCGTTGCGACGTCTCGCCGCCGTACTCACGGGCCTACTGCTGCTCGCCGGGTGCGGCGGCACGCTCGGCGGGACCACCGGCACCGTCGAGACCGCGCCGCCGCTCGCCGGCACGTTCAACGACACCGACGTGATGTTCCTGCAGATGCTGATCCCGCATCACGAGCAGGGCATCGAGCTCGCCGGCATCGCGGCCGCGCGGGCGAGCGCCGGCGGCGTCCGGGACCTCGCGGCAGCGGTCGAGGCCACCCAGAACGACGAGCTCGCGGACATGAGGGAGTGGCTGCGTGCCTGGAACCAGCCGCTCGCGGCCGACCCGGACCCGCGCGCGCACGCCGGCCACGGCGGCATGCCCGCGACCGATCCGAAGGTCATCGCCGCGCTGCGCCGGATCCCGGCCGGGCCGGACTTCGACCGCATGTTCCTGAACCTGCTGACCGCTCACCAGCACGGCGCGGTCGAGCTGGCCCGCATGCAGGTGCGTGCCGGAAAGTACCAGGAGGCGACGGACCTGGCCGCACGGATCGTCGAGTCACGCACCGCGCAGATCCGGCAGATGGCGCGGCTGCGCGGGTAGCCACGCCGATAACCCTGCCGGTGCACGTCGAGCCGACCGGTGAGGGTGCCGGTCGGCTCGGCCCGCCCGCGGCCCGTGGATGTCAGTCGGCCGTGAGATCGTGGGCGCGCAACAGCAGGACGCCGACCTCGCGGGCGCGGCCCGCGGCGGCGGTGTCTCCCTCCTGCGCGGCCATGATCGAGCCCTTCATGAGGATGTGCCACTGGCGGGCGAAGGAATCCGTGTTCTCGATTCCGGCGGCCGCGGCGAGACCCTTGAGGTAGTGCCGGATGTTGGCCAGGTGTTGCACGCTCGCCTGGTAGACCGGGCCGTCCTTGGCATTGGTCTCGATCATCGTCGTGAGGAACGAACATCCCTCGAAGTCGGGCCGGGCGAACCATTCGCCGAACACGTCGAAAATGGCGAGCAGCTGCTGCTCCGGTGTGGCTCCGCGGCGCTGGCTCTCGGCCTGCAGCCACTCGGTCCAGATCCGTTCGCGGCGTTGGAGGAAATCGATGATGAGGTCCATCTTCGACGGGAAATTGCGGTAGAGCGTCATCTTCGCGGTTCCGGCCCGCGCGATAATCGCGTCCACCCCGACGGTCGCCGTGCCCTCCCGGCTGAACAGCTCATAGGCGGCGCGTCCGACGCGCTCGCGGCCGCTGTCCCTGCTCCGCCCCTGTGCGATGGCCATTTGCGCTGGTGTCCTCCGCGGGAAGTCTGTCGCGTAAGTGGTGGAGCCAGGTTCTGCCGGCAGGGTGCCGATTCGCCCTCGTACTGGACCGTACCGGAACCGGCGTGGCCCGATTGTCGTGGAATCGTCGGACGATTTCGTTAGGGGTGCCCGACCTCCCGCGCCTTCCAGCCCGTCGGGGTTTCCAGTATCCGCCGGAATTCCGGGTCGAAGGTCGCCGGAAACGCGGGGGGTGCTCCTCCGGCGTGTCGGGCGGCGGTGCCGGAGCTTCGGGTTACCGTGTGCCGCACCGAGGAATGCGGTACGTGTTTCCGGAGGCCACCGTGCGTAGTCAGGTGCTGCAGCCCCCGTACATCTACCGGTGGGCCGTCCTGATCAGCGTCACGGTGATCGTGGTCGTGCTTGTCCTGCAAGCGTTCCGGTCCGATCCGGACGTCGCCGACAAGGCCCATGCCGAGCCGCGCCCCGCACCGGAGAAGCGGCCCGATCCGGTGTCCGCCAACCTGATTCGGGAGCTGCCGACCGACGACCGCGTCGTGGCGCTGACCTTCGACGACGGGCCGCACCCCGAGCACACCCCACAGGTGCTCGACCTGCTGGCCGAGCACCACGCGGTAGCCACGTTCTGCATGGTCGGCGCACAGGCCCGGCGCCGCCCCGACCTCGTCCGCGACGTCGTCGACGCGGGCATGCGGTTGTGCAACCACACCGTCGACCACGACGAGCGGCTGTCCCGCCGTCCGGCACCCGCCATCGAGAACGCCCTCACCGACGCCGGCGAGGACCTGCGCGCGGCGGCCGGCGACCACGTTCCCGTCGGCTACTTCCGTGCGCCAGGCGGCAATTGGTCGCTTCCGTTGGAGCAAATGGCCGCGCACCAAGGTATGCGGCCGTTGGGCTGGTCGGTCGACACCCGAGACTGGAGCCGTCCCGGCGTGGCCGCGATCGTCGCCACCGTCGAGCGGGGCGTGCGGCCCGGCTCGGTGATCCTCATGCACGACGGCGGTGGTCAGCGCGATCAAACCGTGGCGGCGCTGGGACGATTGCTGCCGTGGCTCACGGATCGGGGCTATCGCTTCGACTTCCCGAGTTGAGTTGATCTTTCCGTTTTGCCCCATGGGCTTGCGCCTAGCCCTATCCTCTCACGGAGGGCTACCAATGGATCACACCGACTGGACGACCACAGGGGCTCTGGGCGACAGGTATGTGCTGCGCTCCAGGGTAGGTTCCGGACGCACCACCACCGTTTACGCAGCCGACGACATCCGGCTCGAGCGCCAGGTCGCGGTCAAGCTCTTTCACGGCGAGCCCGATGAGGACGGCCTCACCCGGTTCGCCGAGGAGGCGCGGGTCCTCGCCGGCCTGTCCCACCCCGGCCTCGTCACCGTCTACGACGTCAACATCAACACCGACCGGCCGTTCATCGTGATGCGGTACGTCGACGGCGGGCCGCTCAGCGAGCTGATCGACGACGAGGGCCTCGAACCGAACACGGTGGCAAGGCTCGGCGCACAGCTCGCCGACGTGCTGGCCTACGTCCACGTGCGCGGTGTCGTGCACGGCGACCTCGACGCGTCCAACGTGCTGGTCGACTCCGAGGGCGCGGGTCACCTCACGGGTTTCGGCGTCGATCGCGGGCTCGGCAGGCCATCCGGCGACGTCCACGCGCTCGGCATGACGCTCGCCGAGTGCCTGCCGTTCGACCTCGGGCCCGAGTGGCGTGCGGTGCTCTCCGCCATGACCGACCAGGATCCCGACGCGCGGCCGGATGCCGCCCGCTGCGGTGAGATGCTCCGCAACATCGAGGCCGGCGAGACGACCGTCTTCCCGCTGCCCGACGTCGTACCCGATGCGGACGTCGAACCCGATGCGGACGAGCCGCACCCCACGCCAACCACGCGGTTGTCCCCACCCCTGGCCGCGCGGGCCGCCCGAGCCGCGCGGGCGGCGTCGGCGAACAAGCCGGCGAACAAGCGGCTGCGTCCCGCCCACGCGGGTCTGGCGGGCATGGCCCTCGGCATCACGGCGCTCGCGGTCGTGGTGGTCATCGCGACCACCGGCACGCCGAGCGCGCCGATCAGCGAGCAACAGCAGCAGCGGCAGCCGGCCGAGCAACAGGCCGAGGATGGCCGGGACGCGCCGCCCGCGCAGACCTACCCGCCGCCCGTGGCCGAGTTCCCGGACGAAACCAGCCCGGAGGCCGAGCCCAGCCCCAGCGAGTCGAGCCGGCCCTCGTCCTCCGCGCCGACCACGACCACCACGCCGCCGGACGACGACGATGACGATGACGATGGCGACGACGATGGCGACGACGGCGACGACGATGGTGACGACGACGGCGACGATGACGACGGCCCGGGTAACGGGAACGGCAATGGAAACGGGAACGGCAACGGGAACGGGAACGGCAGGGGCTTGATCGGCGCGATCGTCGACGTACTCGGATAGCCCGCCACTTACCGACCAACGGCCGACGTGATCACCGCCTGCAATGGCGTTAGATGGAACGATGCGGCTTCGGGGAGTTGGCAAGCGATACGGAACCGGCCGGATGGTGCTCGACAAGGTCGACCTGGACCTCGCCCCGGGTGAGGTCGTCGCGGTCACCGGCGGCAACGGCTCGGGCAAGTCGACACTGCTGCGCCTGCTGGCGGGCGTCACGCGGCCGACGAGTGGGACGGTCGCCGGCCGGCCCCGCGAGGTCGGCTACGTGCCGGAGTACTTTCCCGACGACGACGGCCTCTCCGCGCTCGCCTACCTGACCCACATGGGCCGGCTGCGCGGGCTGACCACCAAGGACGCCACCGATCGCGCCACCCGCCTCCTCGACCGGCTGGCGCTCTCCGGTGGCCGGGACACCCCGCTGCGCCGGCTGTCCAACGGCAACCTCCAGAAGGTCGGGATCGCGCAGGCGGTGGTCACCCGGCCGCGGCTGTTCGTGCTCGACGAGGCGTGGGCGGGCCTGGACGTGGCGGCGCACGACACGCTCGGCGAGTTCGTCGAGGAGGTCGCGGGCGCGGACGGCACGGTCGTGTACACCGACCACCGCCGGACGGTCGGCGCCACCCGCGTCGTGCAGGTGGTCGACGGCCGGCTCGTGGAGCTGGAAGCCGAGCCGGTGCTCGTGGCGCAGCTCGTGCTCAGCCCGCCGTCGGAGACCGACCTCGACAAGCCGGTCACGCTGCCGAAGTCGTTGTCCGGCGCGATGTCCATGGCCCACGACGGAGAGAAGGTCTTCGTCCAGGTCAAGCGCGCGGAGGCGGACCAGCTGCTGCTGGAGGTGCTCAAGGACGGCTGGTCGGTGGTACGGGTCGACGAGCCCGTCGCGGTCGCGCCCGGAGGTGTGTCGTGATCGCGCTGGTGCGCTACACCGTCGCCGTCATGCTGCACTCACAGCGCTACCTGCCGCCGGCGCTGCTGTTCGTCATCTGCATCGGCACCTTCGCCCACGACGTGGGTGTCGAGCCGGTGCTGCCGGTCTTCGCGCCGATGACGGCGGTCGCGTTCGTCTGCGCGGCCTGGCTCGCGGTCGCGCTGGTGGCGGCCGAGGAACCGGTGCAGCGCTCGATCACTGCCGTCAATGCCGGACGGTCGTGGCCGCAGCTGGTGGCCGTCGCGCTGGTCGTGCTGGCGACGTCCGCGGTACTGATCGTTCTGTTGCTGGCGCTGCCGGTCATCCTCGGCAACCGGGGCGTGGGGGCGCTCGACCTCGTGGTGGGCGCGGTGGCCCTGGTGACCGGTGCCTGCTTCGGCGTCGCGGTGGGCCTGCCGACGTCGCGGCTGGTGATCCGCCGCCCCGCGTACGCGCTGCTGGCGATGCTGGTGCTGCTGATGGTGTTTCTGCTCGTGCGCGGGCTGCCGCCGGTCAACACGCTGGTCATGCTGCTCTCCGAGGAGGGCACCGAGCCGGCGAAGATGCTGCTGCCCGAGCTCGCCTACCTCGCGATCGCCGTGGCCGTCCTCGCCGGCAGCGTCGCGGGTACGCACGCCATCGCCTCCCGCCGCGACTAGTCCGCCTCCCCGGAATCGGTCCGCCTCCCCGGAATCGGTCCGCCTCCCCGGAATTAAAAGTGTTGGTTGCCTTCCCGCGGAAGGTGCGGTTGTTCACGTACTTGTGGTTGGGTGCCGTCACGGTCCCCTGAGGTTGCGTTGGTCGGCGCGAGACCTCGCACGATGATCCACTGTGATGCCCCTGCCGGCCGGGTCGGGCTGGTCAGTTGCCGGAGCCGTCGCCCGCGGCCGCGACGGTGACCGAGGAGATGGTCGCGACGTAGACCGCCTCCACCGCCTTGCGGACCGCGGCGGCCGCCCACTGCCCCTCGGCGATCTCCTTGGCCCGGCGGCGTGCCGCTCGCTTGTCGGGCAGGTCGAACACCGTGGTCAGCCCTTTCAGCGCGGACAGCAGTGCGATGAGCGCGGCCGTGCGCTCGTCGGGCGTCGCGCCGTCCAGTGCCGACCCGATCCGCTCGCGGACCGCCGACTCGTGCCCGGTCTCCCGCGCGGGCAGCCGTCTGGTGGGGAACAGGCCCAGCACCTTGTGCCACTCGCGGCGCAGCACGCCCGCCTCGACCAGCCCGTCGGCGAGCCGCTCGCGCAGGCCCTTCGCGAGCGCGTTGAGGACGTACTCGGGCTTGCGGCCCTCCCGGTCCCGGAGCACATCGAGACCGGTGGCCAGCACCGGATGCGCGGGTGCCGGCCCGGTCCGGAGCACCAGCCGGCCCGCGCGCCCGGACTCGCCCTTCTCGGTGACCCGGACCCGCTCGAGCAGGGCGAGCTCGAGCATGACCGCGCCCGCGAGGCCCTTGTCGAGCTCGGACAGCCGGACCCGGCCGGTCTCGTCGTCCAGTGCCAGCAGCAGCAACTCCTCGGCGAGCAGCATGGCTCCACACTATCCGCCGAGGCGCCGGGCGCACGCGTGCCGACATCGGGGACACTAGGTCGCGGCCAGGAAAGCCAGGCAATCAGACAGCCGAGAGGACCCACATGCCAACTCCGGCACAGATCGGCGTCACCGGTCTCGCGGTGATGGGCCGCAACCTCGCCCGCAACCTCGCCCGCAACGGGTACGCGGTGGCGCTGCACAACCGCACCGCGGCGCGGACCAAGGCGCTGGTCGCCGAGCACGGCGACGAGGGCACGTTCGTGGCGACCGAGTCGCTGGAGGAGTTCGTCGCGGCGCTCGAACGCCCGCGGCGCGTGGTGATCATGGTGAAGGCCGGCGCGCCGACCGACGCGGTCATCGACGAGCTGGTGCCGTTGCTCTCCGACGGCGACATCGTGATCGACTGCGGCAACGCGCACTTCGCCGACACCCGCCGCCGGGAGGCGGACCTGCGCGGGCGCGGCCTGCACTTCGTCGGCGCGGGCGTGTCCGGCGGCGAGGAGGGCGCGCTGCTCGGGCCGAGCATCATGCCGGGCGGCTCGGCGGAGTCCTACGCGTCGCTGGGCCCGATGTTCGAGAAGATCGCCGCGCAGGTCGACGGCACGCCGTGCTGCACGCACGTCGGCCCCGACGGCGCGGGGCACTTCGTCAAGATGGTGCACAACGGCATCGAGTACGCCGACATGCAGCTGATCGCCGAGGCCTACGACCTGCTGCGCGACGGCCTCGGTGCCTCGCCCGCGGAGCTGGCCGCGATCTTCGCCGAGTGGAACTCCGGCGACCTGGAGTCGTTCCTGATCGAGATCACCGCCGAGGTGCTCGGCCACACGGACGCGGCCACCGGCAAGGGTTTCGTCGACGTCGTGCTCGACGAGGCCGAGCAGAAGGGCACCGGCCGGTGGACCGTGCAGACCGCGCTGGACCTGGGCGTGCCGGTGACCGGCATCGCCGAGGCGACCTTCGCCCGCGCGCTGTCCGCCCACCCGTCGCAACGGGAGGTGGCCCGCGCGGTGCTGCCCGGCCCGGCGCGGGGCGCGGCACCGACCTCCGGCCGGGACGGGTTCGTCGACGACGTCCGCAAGGCGCTGTACGCCTCGAAGGTGGTCGCCTACGCGCAGGGCTACGACCAGATGGCGGCCGCGAGCAAGGAGTACGGCTGGGACATCGACCTGGGCGCGATGGCCACGATCTGGCGCGGTGGCTGCATCATCCGCGCCCGGTTCCTGGACCGGATCCGCGAGTCGTACGAGGCCAACCCCGGGCTGGAGTCGCTACTGGTGGCGCCGTACTTCGCGGACGCGGTGGCGCAGGGCCAGGACGCGTGGCGCCGGGTCGTCGCGCATGCGGCCCAGGCGGGCATCCCCACGCCGGCCTTCTCGTCCTCGCTGGCGTACTACGACGCGCTGCGTGCCGACCGCCTGCCGGCCGCGCTGATCCAGGGGCTGCGCGACTACTTCGGCGCGCACACCTACCGCCGCGTCGACCGCGACGGCAGCTTCCACACCCGCTGGGGCGGCGACCGCGCGGAGGCGGACGCCTGACCGCCGCACCCGCCCTGCCCGAAGGCCACGTTCGAGACGCCCCGGCGTCCTGAATGTGGCCTTCAGCGCCTTTAGCCGGTCCGGACCGACGAGTTCATATACGATATATGAACGCATGTGGAGGAGGCGTCGTATGGAGTCAGTGCCCGGTCCGGCCGAGGTCGCCGGCGGTGTCTGGAGTGTCCCCCTGCCGTTCCCGAACCCGCTGGGCTTCGCCTTCGGTTACGTGGTTCCGGTGCCGGACGGCGTGGTCGTGGTCGACGCCGGCTGGGACTCCGACGAGTGCTGGGACGCCTTCCGCGCCGGGCTCGCCGCGGCGGGCGCCGGCCTCGACGACCTGGTCGGCGTGGTCATCACCCACGTGCATCCCGACCACTACGGCCTGGCGGAACGGATCCGGGCGTCGTCGGCGGCGTGGCTCGCGGTGCATCCGGCCGAACGGCCCCGGATCGCGGCCGGCGAGCACGACCGGGTGCGCGCGATCGACGACATGGCCGAGTGGTTGCGGCAGGCCGGCGCGCCGGCGTCGGAGTTCGCCGAGCTGCGCGCCGACGAGGCGGACATGCGGGCCGGGATCTCGATGGTGGTGCCCGAGCACGACCTGCGCGACGGCGACGTCGTGCCGGGGACCGCCGGTGCGCTCGTCGCGGTGCACACCCCCGGCCACACGCCGGGGCACCTCTGCTTTCACGACCGCCAGCGGCGGCTGCTGTTCACCGGCGACCACATCCTGCCACGGGTGACCCCGAACATCTCCAAGCGACCACAGTCCGATGTGGACCCGCTGCACGACTTCATGCTGTCGGTCACCAAGATCCGCGGCTTCGGGAGCGTGTCCGTGCTGCCCGGGCACGAGTGGGTGTTCGGCGGCCTGCGCGAGCGGCTGGACACCCTGACCACCCATCACGAGCAGCGGCTCACCGAGATCGAGGCGGCCGTCGCCGCGGGGGCGGGCACGGTCTGGGAGGTCACGTGCGCGGTGACGTGGTCGCGCCCGTTCGAGCAGCTGCGGGGCAGGGCCCGGCGTGCGGCCATCGGCGAGACGTTCGCCCACCTGTACCGGCTGGCGGTCGAGGGCCGGATCCGCTGGGTGCCCGACCGGCCGGACCGCTGGCTGCCCGCCTCGGGGGAGCAACCGGTCGCCAACCTGTCCCAGCCCGCGAGCTAGCGGATCCGCACGGTCACGCCATCCACGGCCGGGACGAACTCGCCGATCACCGGGGCGCCCGGCACCTCGCCCGCGACCAGCAGGCCGCCCGAGGTCTGGGCGTCCGCGAGCAGCTGCAGCGTCAGCTCGTCCGCGTCGCCCGGGTCGAGATGGGGACGGACCCAGTCGAGGTTGCGCTTCGTGCCGCCGGAGACGAACCCGGCTCGCGCGGACGACTCCGCGCCGTCCAGGTACGGCACCGCCGCCGCGGACACCACCGCGGTCACTTCGCTCGCCCGCGCCATCTTGTGCAGGTGGCCGAGCAGCCCGAAGCCGGTCACGTCGGTCGCCGCGCGGGCGCCCGCGGCCAGCGCCGCCACGGCGGCCTCCCGGTTCAGCGCGGCCATCGACTCGACCGCGTGCGCGAACACCTCACCGGTCTGCTTGTGCCGGTTGTTCAGCACGCCGACGCCCAGCGGCTTGGTGAGGCTGATCGGCGCTCCGGCGGTCGCGGAGTCGTTGCGCAGCAAGCGATCCGGGTGTGCGATGCCGGTGACCGCGAGCCCGTACTTCGGCTCCGGGTCGTCGATCGAGTGGCCGCCGGCGAGGTGGCAGCCGGCCTGCCCGGCGACCGCGAGGCCGCCGCGGAGCACCTCGCTCGCGAGCTCGGCCGGCAGCACGTCGCGCGGCCAGCCGAGCAGATTCACCGCGAGCAGGGGCCGGCCGCCCATCGCGTAGATGTCCGACAGGGCGTTGGCCGCCGCGATCCGGCCCCAGTCGTAGGCGTCGTCGACGACGGGGGTGAAGAAGTCCGTTGTGGACAGTACGGCGGTGTCCCCGTCCAGCCGCACGACCGCCGCGTCGTCGCCGTGGTCGAGCCCCACCAGCAGCTCCACTTCGGACGGGCCCGTGCCGAGCAGGCCGCGGACCATGTCCTCCAGCTCGCCGGGCGGGATCTTGCACGCGCAGCCGCCGCCGTGGGCGTACTGAGTGAGCCGGACCGCCATGCCTCGAACCTTACGCCGCTATAGTCTCTATTCGGAGGCGTACGTGTCCTGGTGGGCGCCGCGGTCTTCAAAACCGACGTGATCCGGTATCCGGGTCAGGCAGGTTCGATTCCTGTCCGCCTCCGCCATCCTGCCCCGAGGGACGCCGCCATGCACGTTTTCGCCACCGCCGGCCACGTCGACCACGGCAAGTCGACGCTCGTGCGCGCGCTGACCGGGATCGAGCCCGACCGGCTGACCGAGGAGCGCCGCCGCGGCATGACCCTCGACCTGGGGTTCGCGTGGACCACGCTGCCTGGCGGCGAGACCGTGGCGTTCGTCGACGTGCCGGGTCACGAGCGGTTCGTCGCCACGATGCTCGCCGGCGTCGGCCCGGTGCCCGGCGTGGTGGTCGTCGTCGCCGCGGACGAGGGCTGGAGCGCGCAGACCAGCGAGCACGTCGAGGTGCTCGACTCGCTCGGCGTGCGGCACGCCCTGCTCGTCGTCACCCGCACCGACCTCGCCGACCCCGCGCCCGTGCTCTCCCACGCGGGCGAGCGGCTGGCCCGCACCTCGCTCGCCGGGGCCGAGGCGGTCGCGGTCAGCGCGGTCACCGGCGCCGGGCTCGACGAGCTGCGCGCGGCGCTGGCCCGGCTGGCGGCCGGCCTGCCGGAGCCGGTCGTCGACGGGCGGCTGCGGCTGTTCGTGGACCGGGCGTTCACCGTGCGGGGGAGCGGCACGGTCGTCACCGGGACGCTGCGCGCGGGCACGATCCGGACCAACGACCGGCTGGTGCTCGCCCCGGCCGGCACCGAGGTCCGGGTGCGCGGCCTGGAGTCGATGGGCACGCGGCACGACGAGGTCTCGGCGGTCGCCCGGGTCGCGGTGAACCTGCGCGGCCTGCCGGTCGAGGACGTCCACCGCGGCCACGTGCTGGTCACGCCGGAGCGCTGGGTGCTCACCGACACCGTGGACGTGCGGCTCCTCTCGCTCGATCCGGCCGACCTGCCCGGGGACCTGATGCTGCACATCGGCTCGGCGGCCGTGCCGTGCCGGGTGCGGCCGTTCGGCGGTGGACTCGGCACCGACTCCGCCCGGCTGTCGCTGGCGAGCCCGCTGCCGCTGGAGCCCGGGGACCGTGCCGTGCTGCGCGAGCCGTCGAGCCGGCTGGCCACGGGACTCGTGGTGCTCGACGTCGACCCGCCGGTGCTGACCCGGCGCGGGGCCGCGCTGAACCGGGCGATCGAGCTCGAGGGCGCCACCGGCTTGCCGGACGTGCTCGCCGAGGTGGCCCGGCGGGGGAGCGTGACCCGCGCGCGGCTCGCCGCGCTGGGCGTGCTGCCCGCCACCGACCCCGCGCCGGCCGAGCTGGTCGTGGTCGGCGACCACCTCGTCGACCCGTCGACCTGGCAGCGCTGGGGCAAGGAGCTCGCGGCCGCCGTCGACGAGCACCGGGTCGCGGCGCCGCTGGAGCCGGGCCTGCCGGCGAAGGCGGCCGCGCAGGTCATCGGTGCGGCCGACCTGCGGCTGGTCGAGGCGCTGGTCCGCGACTCGGCCGGCGCGCTGGTGTCGAGCGGTGGCCGGATCACCAGGCCGGGGGCCGCACCCGGCTTCAGCAACGCGGCCCGGCGCGCGCTGGACGAGGTCCGCCGCCGCCTGGCGGCGAACCCGCTGGACGCACCGAGCGTGCCGGAGCTGACCGAGGCCGGCCTGACCCGAGAGATCCTCGCCGCCGCGGCCGCCGCCGGCATGGTGCTGCGCCTGCGCGGCGAGGTGATCCTGGACCCGTCCGCCCCGCGGGCCGCGGCGGCGGCGCTGGCCGACCTGGCGCAGCCGTTCACGCTGTCCGACGCCCGCCAGGCTCTCGGCACCACGCGGCGGGTGGCGGTGCCGCTGTTCGAGCACCTGGACTCCCTCGGCCTGACCGTCCGAGTGGACGCGAACCTCCGCCGCGTCGCCCCCCGCTGAGCCACCCGCTCGCGCCGCACCGCTGGCCCGCGATGCCAGGAAGGCGTCCTTCACGGCGCCCAGCGACAGGAAGGCGTCCTTCCAGGCATCCGCCTGCCCGACGGCCGGGTCGAGCCACCGAGGGATCCCGTCCGGGGGCGTGGGGACGTTTGTCACATCCCGGACTCTGTTCACATGGCTAAAGAAGCGATAATATATCGTCTACCATAGCCGCGAGGGTCCTGCGGCGAGTCACGGCAACACGGGCGCACGCGAACGGGAGGTCAGATGAGCGACGACGCGAATCCGGAGTACGGCAAGATCACCGATGAGGCGGTGGCGAGGCTCACGTCCAGGATGGGCAAGCGGTTTCCGATCCAGCAGCCGTACGTGCGCTACGTCAACCAGGACAGCATCGCCCACGTGGCCCGCAGCATCGGGGACGACAACCCGCTCTACATCGACCCGAAGTACGCCACCACGACGCGGTACGGCCGCCTCGTCGCGCCGCCCGCGATCTACTACGCCGCGGCCTGGGGGAGCTGGGATCTCCGCCGTGGGCAAGGACTTCCCGGTGTGCACGGCCTGCACTCCGGTGACGAGTGGCGCTACTTCCGGCCGCTGTACGAGGGCGACGAGCTGCATGCCACCAAGGAGCTCGTCCGCGCCGAGCCCATGGAGGGGCGGCTGGCCGGCAAGAAGATGTACATCCAGGCCGACGAGATCCGCTTCTACAACCAGTCCGACGAGCTCGTCGCGATCCAGGTCATGCCGGTCATCCGGGCCGAGCGCGAGGAGTCCAAGAAGCGCGGCAAGTACACGAACATCAAGAGATCCACCTACACCGACGAGGAGATCGCGCAGATCGACGCCGAGCTCGAGGCCGAGCTGCCGCGCGGCGCGACCCCGCGGTACTGGGAGGAGACCGAGGTCGGCGAACAGACCGCTCCGGTGGTCAAGGGCCCGCTGACGCTGCCGGACATGGTCACCTGGCTGCAGGCGATCGGCTCGCCGCACGTGCGCAGCGGCAAGTACTGGCAGCAGTACCGCAAGTCCTCGCCCAAGGTGGCGGTGAAGGACCCGGAGACCGGCATCCCGCAGGCGGTCGAACGGGTGCACTGGGACAACTTCATGGCCGCCGAGATCGGCATGCCGGCCGCGTACGACTACGGCTCTCAGCGCGGTGGCTACGCCACGTACTTCGCCACCAACTGGGTCGGCGACGACGGCTGGGTGGCCGAGCTGGACTTCCAGTACCGTGGGATGTTCTTCAACGGCGACGTGTTCCGCATCAACGGGAAGGTCGTCGACAAGTGGCGCGGCGCCAAGACCGGCATCGGCTACGTGAAGGTCGAGTTCCACACGATCAACAACCGCGGCGACGACATCATGCCGGGCACCGGGATCATGGCGCTGCCGTCGCGGGAGAGCGGTCCCATCGAGTTCCCGGTGGACGTCCGCGAGGACGGCAGGGCCGACTAGCAGAGCCGCGTAGGGGAGAGGCCCATGACGCTGCACGTGTTCCGGCCGGTGCCGTTCGACGACCAGCAGCTGCTCCAGCTCGCGCCCCGGCTGGACACGTTGCGCGGCAAGCGGATCGGCTTCATCGGCAACCTCAAGCCGAACTGCGACGTCCTGCTGCACACGACCGAGGACCTGCTCGGCGAGCGGCAGGCCGTGGCCGGCACCGTCTACCGGGAGAAGGCGAGCTGCAGCAGCGGCGCGCCGGTCGCGATGCTCGACGAGATCGGCGGCACCTGTGACGCGGCGGTCGTCGCGCTCGGCGATTGAGGCTCCTGCACGTCGTGGAGTGTCCATGACGCCGTGGAGCTGGAGAAGCGCAACCTGCCGACCGTGACGATCGTGGGCGAGACGTTCCGGCCGATCGCCGAGTACGAGAGCGAGGGGCTCGGCCTGGCCGGCCTGCCGCTCGCGATCGTCGAGTACCCGATGGGCGGCGTGCCGACCGAGGAGGCGGTGGCGCGGGCACACCGCGCGTTCGACCAGATCCTGGCCGGCCTGACCGTCGTGGGGAGGCCCTGATGTCGTTGGCGGACAAGGAGATCACCGGCGATCTGCTCGCCTACGACGACGTGGAAGCGATGGGCGAGGAGTTCTACGCGCAGATGTGGACCGACGGCCTGCCGGTCGTCGCGCCGACCGAGGACCGCGTCGAGCGGATGCTCGGCGGGCGCGACGGCGGCGAGCCGCTCGGCACGATGCCGCCCCGCTGGCGGCGGACCTTCGTGCACCATGTGGCGGTGAACGCGGTGCTCGCGGGGTGCCGGGCGGAGTACTTCCCCGTCGTACTGGCCGGAGTCCGGGCCATCCTGGATCCCGGCCTGAACCTGTACGGCGTGCAGGGCACGACGAACCCGGCCGGCGTCATGCTCGTGGTCAACGGGCCGGCGCGGCTGGAGCTCGACGTCAACAGCGGGCACAACCTCTTCGGCCAGGGCCGGCGGGCCAACGCCACGATCGGCCGCGCCATCCGGCTGTGCATGATCAACATTGGCGGCGGGCTGCCCGTGCTCGGCGACATGTCGACCCTGGGCAACCCGAACAAGTACGGGTCGTGCATCGCGGAGAACGAGGAGCGCAGCCCGTGGGAGCCGTTCCATGTGGAGCGTGGGTTCGCGGCCGAGGAGTCGGTGGTCACCGCGGCGGGGGTGACCGCGCCGCAGAACATCGCGATCCTGTCCCAGGACCCGATCGCCATCCTCGACGGCATCGCGGGCGCGCTGATGTCGAGCGGCAGCAACCTGCTGCTGTTCACCGCGCAGCCGCTGGTGGTGATCGGCCCGGTACACGCGACGCACCTGGCCCGCAACGGTTATGACAAGCCGTCGATCCGCGAGTACCTGTGGGAGCAGGGCACGATCGAGATCACCGGCACCACCGGCACGGACGGCAAGGCCATGCGTGAGTGGAAGGCACGCTGTCTGCACACCGAGGGCGACCGGGAGCTCCTGCGCCCGGCCGTGACCCCGGACGACATCGGGATCGTCGTGGCGGGCGGGCAGAGCGGCCCGCACAGCGCGGTGCTGCAGCCGTTCAACATCACGCGGCTGGTGAGCGTCAGCGTCGCGGTCTAGTGCCAGGAAGGGAGCCTTCCGGACGTCCAGTGCCCGGAAGGCGTCCTTCCTGGCACTACACGGCCGCCGCGGGCGCCTCCGCGAACAGGCACCGGGACGGGTGACCGAACCCGCCCCGGTCCACCAGCTCCGGCACCTCCTCGGCACACTCGTCGTCGGCCTTCCAGCAGCGGGTGCGGAACGCGCAGCCCGAGGGCAGGTCGGTCGGGCTGGGCAGGTCGCCCTCCAGCAGGATCCGCCGCACGCTGTCGCGTTGGGACGGATCGGGGATCGGCACCGCGGACAGCAGCGCCTGGGTGTAGGGGTGGGTCGGCCGCGTGTAGATGGCCTCCTCGTCGCCCAGCTCCACGATCCGGCCGAGGTACATCACCGCCACGCGGTCGGAGATGTGTCGTACCACGGACAGGTCGTGCGCGATGAACACATAGGACAGACCGAGGTCGGCCTGGATGTCGGCCAGCAGGTTGATCACCTGCGCCTGCACCGACACGTCCAGTGCCGAGACCGGCTCGTCGCAGATGAGCACCTCGGGATCCAGTGACAGGGCGCGCGCGATGCCGATCCGCTGACGCTGCCCGCCGGAGAACTGGTGCGGGTAGCGGTCCATGAAGGAGGGATCGAGGCCGACCCGCTCCAGCAGCTCGCCCGCCCGCAGGCGGTGCTGGGCCCGCGGCACGATCCCGCGGTGGATCGCCCACGCCTCGGTCACCAGGTCGCCCACGGTCATGCGCGGGTTCAGCGACGCGTACGGATCCTGGAAGATGATCTGGATCTTGCGCCGCACCTCGCGCAGCTCGCGCCGGCTCATCGTGAACACGTCCCGGCCGCGGTAGAACACCCGCCCCGACGTGGGCTCGTCCAGGCGCAGCAGCGTCCTGCCCAAAGTGGACTTCCCGCAGCCGGACTCGCCCACCAGCCCGAGCGTCTCCCCGGCGCGCAGGGAGAAGCTCACCCCGTTGACCGCCCGGACCTGGCGGGTGGTCCGCCGCACCCCGGTGCCCTCGCGCACCGGATACCACTTCACGACGTCCTCGACCCGCAGCACCGGCTCGGCCGTCTCCTCGGGGGCCGCCCCAGTGACTTCTTCACTGCTCACCGCTGACCACCTTCTCGGCGAAGTGACAGGCCGACCGCCGCCCGGCGGCCACCTCGACCGGGTCCGGGCGTTCCTCCGAGCACACTGGCGCGGCGAGCGGGCAGCGCGGGTGGAACTCGCAGCCGGCGGGAATGGCCGACAGGTTCGGTGGCGCGCCGTCGATCGCCTCCAGCCGCCCGCCCTTCTGGTCCGCCCGCGGGATCGAGCGCATCAGCGCGCGCGTGTACGGGTGGGCCGGGCTCTTGTAGAGCTCGCCGATCGGGGCGTACTCGATCCCGCGCCCGGCGTACATCACGACCGCCCGATCGGCGACCTCCGCAACCACGCCCAGGTCGTGCGTGATCAGCACCAGGCCCATGCCGAGGTCGTGGCGCAGCTCCGCCAGCAGCGCCATGATCTGCGCCTGCACGGTCACGTCGAGCGCGGTCGTCGGCTCGTCGGCGATCAGCAGGTCCGGCTCCAGCGCGATCGCCATCGCGATCATCACCCGCTGCCGCATGCCGCCGGAGAACTGGTGCGGGTAGTCGCCGACCCGGTTGTGCGCGTTGGGGATGCGCACCCGGTCGAGCAGCTCGATCGCCTTCCTGGTGGCGTCCGCGTGTGACATGCCGCGGTGCACCCGGAACATCTCCGCGATCTGGAACCCTACGGTGAACACCGGGTTCAGCGCGGTCAGCGCGTCCTGGAAGACGATCGCGATCCGCTCGCCGCGGATGCGCCGCATCTCCTTGGCCGGCAGGCGGGTCAGGTCCACCTCGTCGAAGAGCACCTCGCCGCCGGTCACGTAGCCGGGTGGCGACTCGATGATGCCCAGCACGGCACGTGCCGCCACCGACTTCCCGGACCCCGACTCGCCGAGGATCGCCAACGTCTCGCCCCGGTTGACCGAATAGGACAGTCCGTTCACGGCGTTCGTCAGGCCGTAGGAGGTGCGGTACTCGACCCACAGGTCGCGCACCTCCAGCAGCGGTGGCCCGGGAGCCGGGTCCGTGGTACTCCGCACGGCGGCGGCGCGTGTCGGCGAGCTCATCACTGCCAGCCGAGCCACTCGCGCACGCCGCGACCCATGATCCATTCCAGGTCGCCGGGGGCGAGGAAGCCGAGCTCGTCGACGAACAACCGGCGGTACTCGTCGTAGGTGGAGTCCAGCCGGGTGACGTCGCTGCCCCAGAACACCCGCCGCGGCCCGAACGCGTCCACCACGCGGCGGATCCGGTCGTGCAGCGACGGGAACGGGTAGGCGTCGGTGACGTTGCTCGCGAGGCAAGACGACTTCACCGCGATGTTGTCGTGCCGCGCGAGCTTGACCAGGTCGTCGAGCACCGGGTCGATGCCCTCGTCGCGCAGGTCCGTGCGCAGCGCGAGATGGTCCATGACCAGCCGCAGGTCCGGGTGCGCCGTCGCGATCTTGTCGATCGCGTCGAGCTTGTCCGGGGCGAACACCATGATCGGCAGGCCGGCGGCCGCCGCCTCGGGCCAGACCCAGTCCGCCGTGCCGTCGGCGAGCCAGTGCACGGATGGGCCGCGGCTGAACGACAGCCGCAGGCCGAGCATGCCGGGCTGGTCCCGCCAGGTGGCGAGCGTCCCGCGGCTCGCCGGGTCGGTGAGCGTGACGCGGCCCATCACCCGGAACCTGTCCGGGTACGCGCGCGCGGCGGCGAGGCAGATGTCGTTGCGGTCGCCCTCGAACGACGGCGGGACGAGCACCACCTGGTCCACGCCCGCACCGGCCATCTCGGCGAGCAGCTGGTCCACCGTGTACTGGTCACCATGGGAGAAGGTATGGCCGTCGGGAGGCCACGGGCGGTCCGGTGTGTCCGGGCCCCAGATGTGCGCCTGGGCGTCGGTTGTGATCACTTCTGCCACGCTCCTTTTCTCGGTCATCCGGTCCCGGTGCGTCACGTTCGTGGTGGCGGCTCGACGCGGCGGCTGACCGGCACGCCCTGCCCGTGGTTGCCGACGTACGCGCGGGACTGGTTGCGCCCCGGGTTGCCGGCCACCACGACGTCGATCCACTCCGGACGCATGAACCCGCGGACGGGCCGGCCCGTCGCCTCGGCGTCGGTGTACTCGGCGGGTGCCTTGCCGCGCGCCACGAGGTCCGGCCACTCGAACTTCTTGCCGCTCACCCCGCGCCCGTAGCGCGCCACCCACGCGCCGTCCACCCACACGTTGTCGTAGAGGTAGCGGCGCACGTCGTCCTTGGTGAGCCCCTCCGCCGCGATGATCGCCGCGATCGCCGGGCCGAGCACGACGAACGGGAACTGCTTCTCGTAGATGAAGTTGTGGTAACACCACGGGCCGAGCACGTCGGTCATCAGCCGGGCGATCGTGGCGAGGTGGTCGGTCGCGTGGTCACCGGCGCTGTAGATCGGCGCGCTGGTCGCGTAGACGCTGCGCACGGTCACCACCGTGTCGGCCTCGGCGAACCCACGGTCCACCCGGTAGGGCGCCCAGCCGATGTCGCGCATCGCGGCCTCGTGCTCGGCGAGCGCGACGTTGAACGTGCTGCCGATCGCGCCCTGGTCGGTCTCGTCGGGGAAGGGCCGCAGACCGGCCACGTTGCGCAGGAAGAGTCTCACAAACCGGCCGACCGACGTGTTGGCGCGCGGACCGACGCGCAGCGCGCCGGTGCCCGAGTTGAAGTCCAGCTCCCGCGCCAGCGGCCCGCTGACGATCACCATGGGCTCCCAGCCGGGCGTGCTGCCGGCGTCCTCCACCCGGAACACCGGGTCGGCGACGGCTTCCACGGCGGCCACGAGGATCGGCATGTACTCCGGGCGGCAGCCGGCCAGCACGCCGTTGACCGCGACCGAGTGCACGGTCGCCTCGCGGCTCGCCGGCAGCAGCACGCCGAGCACCTCGTCCGGGTCGCGGCCGGTGCACCGGAGGAACTCCGCGACGCGGTCGGGCGTCGGCGGCACGATCGGCAGCCCGTCGGTCCAGTGCCGCTCGGTGAACCCGTCGAGGATCTCGTCGTAGCTTCCGCGCAGGATCACCTCGTCGCGGGCCGGCTCCTCCTCCCGCTCCGCCGTGCCCGCGGCCCGCTGGGTCGCCAGCCCCTCGAACAGCGCCGGCACGACCTTGGCGTCCACTTTGGACTCGAAGGTGGCCGCCGAGTCGGTGAGCATGACGCCCGGGTACACGGCGAGCGGGATGTCCGCCACGCCGAGCGCACCGGCGATCATGCCGGCCATGACCTCGAACTCCGCGGAGACGATCGCGACCGTCGGGACGCCCGCCCGCTCGATCGCCACGCAGGCCCGCAACACGGCGGGCGTGCAGGAGCCTCAAGCGCCGACACCGACGACCGCCACGTCGATGCCGTGCTCGCGCAGCCGCTCCGGCAGCCGGGTGACCGCGTCGTGCTCCTCGGCGGTCGTGCCGTGGACGTTGCCGAACTCCGGGTGCGGCACGAAGGACATGCCGGCGAACCGCTCGTTCGCGGCCTGCTCGAAGCGGGCGAAGATGAGGTCGCCCTTGAAGACGTGGTCCCACACGAACGCCACCCGCTTGCCGGTGAGGTCGGTGGGTCGTGGCGCGAGCGCCCCGGGCGGCGGGCCGCCGCGGCGCCCGAGCGGCCAGAGCACCTCGTAGTGGGGCTCGGTCCGGGGTTCGGTCTGGGGTTCGTTCGGTGTCATCGGCCGACCTCGCAGACGTTCGCGCTACAAAATATATTCTAGCGACGGATGTTACGTGGCGATCTCCGCCGACGCCAGGGTGGCGGCCTCGGCCCGACCCTCGGTCCATCCCTCGGTCCATCCCTCGGTCCGTCCCTCGTCACGCCACTCGCCCAGCAGCCGGTCCACCGGGGTCGAGCCGAACAGCGGCGCCGCGCGCCGCACGCCGACCGGCATGCGGCGGAAGCGCCACGGGCTGGTGAACGCGAGCCGCTCGCCGAACTCCGGCGACCACCCGCGGACGAGGATCGACCGGTAGAGGTCGCCGAGCGGTCCCGGCGCGGTGCCGGCGAGGTGCGCGAGCGTGACCTCCTCCGGGTCGGCCAGCTCGACGCGCTCCGGGTCGCCGCCCCGGTACCGGCTCGCGCAGGTGTTGACCAGCGCGCGCAGCTGCGAGAGCAGCAGGTGGCTGCCGCCGCGGTCGGCGGCCAGTGCGGCGACCACGGCGAAGCTCGCCCAGGCGCCGGCGTTCGGGTCGGCGACGCCCCAGTTCAGCAGGCCGAGCGGGGCGCCGGCGGGGTCGGTCACGGTGGCCTCGATGCCGGCCAGGGCGGTGAGGATGGGCGCGTAGCTGCGCGCGACGTGCCGGCCGTCGACGGTGCGCCCGCCCATGGACAGCAGCAGGAGTGCGGGGTTCGCCGCGAACAGCCGATCCGGTGCGAGGTCCAGCCGCTCGAGCACACCGGTCGCGAAGCTCTCGACGACCACGTCCGCGGTCGCCACCAGCTCCAGGAAGCGCGCGTGGTCGGCCGGGTCCTTGAGCTCGAGGCGGACGCCGCGCTTGTTGCGGTTGGCCGCGTTGAACAGCCACGCCCGCTCGTGGCCGGGCAGCGTCGCGCGGTCCGAGGGGAGGCCGGCGGGGAACTCCAGCCCGCGCCGCCGGCCGAGGTCGAGCCGGTCCAGGCTCTCCACCTTGACCACGTCGGCGCCGAGGTCGGCGAGCCACGCGCTCGCCACGGGTGCGGCCCAGACCCAGCCCAGGTCGAGCACCCGTAGACCCGCGAGCGGCCCGCCGCCCCCGGTGTGCCGGCCGCGCCACGGGCAGGGG
>NZ_JBOHGB010000041.1:0-47271 GCF_050699935.1 Actinophytocola sp. | reverse complement strand
GCGCGGGTGTGGGCGTCGATCCTCGCGTCGGTCGTCGACGCGGCGGCGGCACGGTCCGCGGCCGAGGGGCTGGCCGACGCGGGCCGCCCGTGGGAGGGCGCGGCCCTGTGCGGTGCGGCGGCTGCGAAGCTGGCCGAGCCCACCGAGGTCCGCGAGCTGCTGGCTGCCGGCCGTGCGCTGCGCGCGACCGTCGCGACCGACGATCCCGGCGCGGCGGTCTCCGGACTGTCCAAACGGGAGCGATCGGTGGGCGAGCTGCTGCTCGACGGTCTAACCCAGAAGGAGATCGGCGCCCGCCTGTACATCTCGCCGAAGACCGTGGAGCAGCACGTGGCGCGGCTGCGGCAGAAGCTGCTCGCGGGCAACCGCGCCGAGCTGGTCGCGGCGTTGCGGGCCCGGCTCTCGGCCGGCTGACCGGGGAGAAGGGTGGCCCTGCCGGTGCGCCGGCAGGGCCACTTTCGCTGGTGGTCGGCGTGGGGCCCCGGTGGCGCCGGTGCTGGCGGTGACCGACGAGCAGGGGCGGTCCGCGTGGCACGTGCCGATCGGCGACCTGGGCCGCTCGAACAGGCCCGCGGCCTGGGCCGGCGATGGTGGCGAAGGCGCTTGCCGGGGAGCTCGGCCCACGAAACATCCTGGTCAACGGGCTCCTACCGGGCCGGATCGCGACCGGCCGCCTGACGTATCTCCGAGTCACTGTCTACTTCGGACGAACGAGCGCGACCTGAGCGGATCGATGCCGCCCGACGACGGCGGTGTCCTACCGGGCATCTGAACGAAACGATCACAGCCCCTTCTGGCCCTTTCACTGCGTGCGTCGACTGCGGTATACCTGGGAAGACAAGGTTTTCGGCCGCAACCGCATCAACAGTCCATAAAGGACAGCGGAGGGAGTGAGGGCCGAGTGAGCGACGGCAGCGAGCTGGTTCCGCTACGTACCGGGTTCGACGTGGTGCTGCGCGGGTACCGGCGGGGTCCGGTGCGCAGGTATGTGGCGAGTGTCGAGGAGGAGCTGCGCAGCCTGGCGGCCGATCGGGACGCGAACGCTCAACTGGCCGAGGCCCTTGCCAGACAGGTCGAGCAGCTCCGCGCGGAGAACGGCCGGCTCCGCCAGCAGGTGGACCGGGTGTGCCGGACGCCGGTCGACCCGTCGGGCCTGCAGGAGCGGCTGCGGCGGATGCTCGAGCTGGCCAACGACCAAGCGGCGGAGGTCACCACGCGCGCCCGGGTGGCGGCCGAACACTGCTGGGCGACCGCGCAGGAGGCGGCCGGGCGGCTGCGGGTGCGCTACGAGGAGTCGATCACGGACCTGGACAAGCGCCGTCGCGAGATGGAGCACGAGCACCACGCGATGCTGCAGCAGACGCGCGTCGAGGTGGCCGTGATGACCACCGAGGCCGAGCGGCGGAGCCAGGAGCTGGACGAACAGGCCACCCGCCGCCGCGAGCGCATCGAGGCGGACTTCGAGGTGGCGATGGCCAGCCGGCGCACCCGGGCCATGCGGGAGATCGCCGAGCAGAAGCTCGCGGCACGCGAGGAGGCCGACCGCCGCCTGATGGCGGCGAACGAGTCGTCGGGCCGCCTGCTCTCGGCCGCCGCGGCGATGAGCGGCCACCTGGTCACGGCCGCACTCGGCGAGTCCCGCTGGCGCCTGAACTCGGCGAGCTCGACGGCCGGCCGGCTGGTCACGGCCGCCGCCACCACGAGCGGCCACGTGCTGGGTTCCGCGCTCGCCGAGTCGTCGCGTCGGTTGATGGCGGCGGATGAGGCGTCGGGTCGGTTGGTGCGTGCGGGTGCGGCGGTGAGCGGTCACCTGGTGGCGTCGGCGATCGCCGAGTCCGAGGGCCGGGTACGCGCGGCGAACGAGGCGTCCGGCCGGCTGGTACGGGCGGGCGCCACGGTGAGTGGGAGCGTGCTGCGCTCGGCGGTCGCGGAGTCCGAGGGCCGGGTACGCGCGGCGAACGAGTCGGCGGGGCGTCTGGTGCGAGCCGGCGCCGCGGTGAACGGCAGCGTCGTGGCGGCGGGCATCGCGGAGGCGAAACGCCGGGTCGCGGCCGCGGATGAGTCGTCGGGTCGGTTGGTGCGGGCGGGCGCCACGGTGAGTGGGAGCGTGCTGCGCTCGGCGGTCGCGGAGTCCGAGGGCCGGGTACGCGCGGCGAACGAGGCGTCCGGCCGGCTGGTACGGACCGGTGCGGCCGTGAGTGGGACGTTGGTGAGCTCCGCGATCGCGGAGTCGGACAGGCGGCTCGGCGCCGCCACCCACCACGCCGGGCGGCTGGTCACCGCCGCCGGGTCGGTGAGCGGTCGCCTCGTGACCTCGGCCATTGCCGACGGGGAGCGGCGGGTCGAGGCGGCCACCGGCAAGGGCGAGCGGCTGGTCCGCTTCGCCACCACCGAGTCCGAGCGGTTGGTGCACTCGGCGACCCGGAAGGCCGATGGCCTGGTGAGCACGGCCGACGCGGAGGCGAGGCGGCTCGTCACGACCGCGACCGGCAAGGCGGAAGACCTCGTCGCCGCCGGCACCGCCGAGGGCGAGCGGCGGGTCGTCACCGCGATGGCCGAGGCCGACCACCGGATCGCCGCCGCCACTGCGAAGGCGGAGCACCTCATCGGTACCGCCACCGGGGAGGCGCAGCGATTGGTGGGCTCGGCGACGGCGGAGGCGGAAGGCCTCGTCAGCACCGCCGCCGAGCAGGCCGACCGGCGCACCCGCGACGCCGCCGAGCACGCCACCCGGCTCCTCCACGACGCACGCACCGAGGCCGCCCGGCTCGTCAGCGAGGCCCACGTCAAGGCCGACCGGCTCGTGGACGAGGCACACGGCCGGGCCGACCGGCGGGTCCGCGAATCCCAGGCCGAGACGACCCGGCTGGTCGGCGACGCGCATGCCGAGGCCGACCGCGTGGTCGGCGAGGCTCGCGCGGAGGCCGACCGTGTGGTGGGTGAGGCACGCAGCGAGGCGGTCCGGCTCCTCGGCACCGCACGCACGAACGCCGAGCACACCGCCGGCGAGGCCCGCGCGGACGCCGACCGGCTCCTCGACGACGCGTGCGCCGAGGCCGACCGGCTCGTCGGCGAGGCCCGGGCCGAGGCCGACCGGCTCCTCGAGTACGCGTGCGTCGAGGCCGACCGGGTGCTCGACGGGGCCCGTGTGGAGGCCGGCCGCCGGGTCGGAGCGGCCAGGCGGGAGGTCGACGATCTCCGCGGCGTCCACGATCGCGTCGCCAACCAGATCGCCGCCGCCCGGGAGTTGCTCACCGGGGCCGGGCCGTTGCTCCAGCCGCTCCCCGCGGAGTCCGACTCCGAGCACGGATCCTCGGCCATCCCCCTCCAGCGGGAGCACGAGCAGCAAGAGCACGAGCCGACCTATCTGTCCACACCGGACCAATAGGCGGCCAGCACGTCCGCGGCCTCGTCGGTGGACGGGTGGGCGGCGAGCTCGGCCGCGAGTCCGGCGGCGGCGACCCGGTAGGACGCGTCGGTGAGCACCGTGGACAGAGCTGCCCGGATCTGCGGCGGTGACGCGACCAGGCCTGCGCCGGCCGCGGCCACCCGGCGGGCATTGATGTGCTGGTCCCCGGCGAACAGCGGCACCACGACCAGCGGCACGCTGGCCGCCAGCGCGCCCAGCGTCGAACCGCCGCCGCCGTGGCACACCACCGCGGACGCCCGCTCGAGCACGGAGGCCTGATCGACCCAACGCTCGACCCGCACGTGCCCCGGCACCGGGCCGAACGACGCCGGGTCCGCGTGGCGGCCGACGGTCAGCAGCACGTCCGCGTCCAAGCCGGCGACCGCGGCCAACGCCGCCGCGTAGAACTCGGCCAGTGCCGGGATCCCGCCGGCCACGCTGCCGAACGTGACGTACACGAACGGCCGTGCACCAGGCCGCGACACCACCCACGACGGGTCGCGGAACCGTGCCGTGTGGGCGAACCCGGGCGAGAGCGGATCCTCGAGTCCCGCCGGGAACAGCGTCAGGTGCGGCTCGTCGTCGAGGGAGTGCGGGCCGGGCAACCCGTGCGCGGCACGCAACGTGTCGACCTGTGGCGCCGCGACGGGGACCATCATCCGCTCCAACGACGCGAGCCCGATAGCGACTCGCGCGTGTGGGACGCCGTGCAGGTCCGCCGCGACCGCACCGGCGAACTCCGCCGTCTCGCGGACCACCACGTCCGGCCGCCACGACGTGATCGCGTCCCGGATCCGGGGGAGCGCGGCCGTGGCGTCGAGGCGGGCGAACACCTCGCCGACGATCCACGCGTTGGCCTCGTCGTGCGACATGCCGGCCAGCCGCCCGTGCGCGGCCGCCAGCTCTTCGGCCGGCGGGTCGGCGACGGGCCAGAACTCCGCGTCCCGCACCGACGGACGCAGCGAGTCCGGCGCGGCCACGAGTACGTCGTGCCCGCCGCGGCGCAACGACCGGACGAACGGTGCCAGCGGCCCGTAGTGCCCGGCGCCCGATGTCGATGTCACCAGCACGCGCACCGGTCAACGGTACGAACGCCGTGGGTTACCGGCCAGACCGTTCGACGGCGCGTGGCGAACCGATCACCCCGGGACGCCGCGCCGGTCAGCGAGGTGAGGCGAGCTGTTCGGAGTTCGACGGACCGAAGGCGGTCAGGAACCGGTCGCGGAACTTGCTCATCTTCCACACCGGTGCCCTCGGGCCCGGGTTGAGCCCGTCGTGCCAGTTCCAGTGGCTGATCCGCTCCAGCACCGCCGGGTCCTTGGCGACGATCGTGATCGGCACGTCGTGGTGCGCGTCCACCCCGCTGACGATGGGTGCCGGCTGGTGGTCGCCGAGGAAGATCAGCACGAGGTTCTCGTCGCCGTAGGTCTGGACGTAGGAGATGAGCGTGTCGAGCACGTACTCGATCGCGTCGCCGAACGCGCCCTTGACCTTCGTTTGGTCGGGCCAGAAGTCCTTGCCCCGCTTGCCGTTCGTGGCGTGCTCGTAGATGGAGCCGTCGCCGACGTCCTTCCAGTCGAGCAGCTTGGGCAGCGGCGCCCACGGAGAGTGGCTCGAGGTGAGGTCCAGCTCGGCCATCACCGGCGTGTGGTTGGGCGTGGCGCGGTGGTGCTGCTGGAAGTACTGCAGCAGGTACTGGTCGGGCATCTTGGAGTAGGCCAACGTCGGGCCCGCGTAGTCCGGGTTCAGGTTGTCCCAGGTGTACGTCTTGTCGTAGCCGAAGTACTCGCCCTCCGGCCAGTCCCCTTTGATCTGCGGCGAGGCACCGACCGTGTCCCAGCCGGCCCGCTTGAACGCCTTGGTCAGCGACATCCGGTCGCCGGCGGTGAGCGCGTCGTAGCGCTGCTGGTTGTTGACCCACAGGCCGGACTGGAGCGAGGCGTGCGCGAGCCAGCTGCCGCCGCCGAACGTCGACGACGCCAGGAAGCCGCTCTTGGCCTCGAACCCGGCCGCGCGCAGCTTCTCGGTGCCGGCGTCGAGCTTCGCGTCCACGCCCGGTGCGATCAGCGGGTCCTGAATCGCCACGCGGCCGTAGCTCTCGATGAAGGTGAGCATGACGTCCTTGCCGCGCAGCTCGGTCAGCAGCTCGTCGCCGGGCGTCAGGCGGAAGTCGTCGACGGCCGCCTCCTTCGCGAACTGCTCCGGGTCGAGCAGCCCGGCGCGCACCGACTTGGCCTTGTCGAAGACCGCGTCGGAGGCGCTGCGGGAGGCGACCGGCACGTCCTGGGTGAACTGCACGCCGAGCACGGCGCACACCAGCCACACCACGCCGAGCACCGCGATCGAGCGGGTCGCCGTCGTGCGCCGTTGCACCATGAGGCGGCTCAGCCGCAGCACCGCCACGGTCGTGAGGACCAGCAGGCTGATGATGAGCACCACCACGCCGATCACGGTGAGCGTCGCACCCAGCTGGCCGATCTCACCGGCGAGGTACTCCACACCCGGGCCGAGGAAGCTCCAGTCGAAGACGAGGTCGAACGGCCGGGCGAGCACCTCGTTGAAGCCCATGTCGGTCAGCTTGACGACCAGCAGCAGCCCGAGGCTCAGGCCGACGAGCACGGCCGCCACCCGCCGCGCGATCCTCGGCAGGAGGAGCACGAGCGCGATGCCGATCAGCGCCTCGATGGGGATCCGCGCCAACGCGGTGGGCGTGAGGTCGCCGATCCGGTTGGGCGCGATCAGCGCGAACAGCACGAGCACGCAGGCCAGGCCGGTGCCCACACCGGCCAGGACGCGTCGCCGCCTCGAGCGGGCCGGCTCCTCGTCGGCGGTCTCGGCCTCGGGCGCGTCCGCGCGGTTGCGGTGGAGCCAGACGACGTCGTGGCCGAACGACCCGGCGAGCGCCGCGAGCGCCACGCCGAGGATCAGCACCGTGCCCGGGTCGGGGAGCAGGCCCGACGCGGCGATGGCCAGGATGATGCCCTGCGCGGCGGCGACGGTCTTGCGGATCATGCTGTGCGGCAGGTCCGCGCGCATCCACCGCAGCAGCCGGCCGGCGACCACGAAGACGTAGCGCATCACGCCGATGGCCAACACCCACGGGCCGACCGTGGTGGCGAGGTACACGCTGAGCACCAGGATGAGGAACGCGTCGGTCTCCATGTCGAACCGGGCGCCGAACGGGGAGACGGTGCCCGTGCGCCGGGCGACCTGGCCGTCGATCGCGTCCAGGGACAGCGCCACGGCGGCGAGCACGACGAGCGGCGTGACCGGGACCGGTTCGGGGATGTCCGCGACGAGCGCGGTCACACCGCCGATCAGCACGGCACGGGCCAGGGTGACGAGGTCGGCCGGGCCCAACGACGTCACGCCGTAGTGGCGCAGCCCGGTGGTGATGGCGGCGCAGCCGATCACGAGGTAGGCGATCCCGGTCAGCCAGCCCGACGGGCCGAGCCCGGTCGCCATGGCCAACCCGATGAACAGGACGACCTGCGCGGCCGCTCCGGCGATCAGGGTTCGCGCCGGAGATACTGTCATCACGGCCACGCGTTCCTCCTGGGTTTCTCTAGCTTCTGCCGTGAATACGTCTGGTTGCTCCGGATGGTTCTACAGCACCCGTCCGACTGGAGTGACCTGCGGTTTCCGCCGCGATGAACTTCCCGGGCGCGGGCCGCGTGTTAAGGAGTGACGGAAGCCGGAAGTCGATCAGTAGTCGATCACAGGAGGGCCGCGTGGCGGTGACCACCACCCAGTTCGCAGCGGAGTGGCTCGCGTTGCGCGAGGACGCGGATGCCGCGGCCCGCGCGGCCGAGTTGCTCGAGCCGCTTCGCGCCCACCTGGCCGGCGACGAGCTCGTGATCCGCGACCTCGGCTGCGGCACCGGGTCGATGAGCCGCTGGCTGGCCGGGCGGCTGCCCGGGCCGCAGCACTGGATCCTCACCGACCGCGACCCGGCGTTGCTCGCGCGGGCGGCGTCGAGCCTGCCGAGCCCGGCGACGGCGGTGATCGACGAACGGGACCTGACGCTGCTGGCCGCGGCGGACCTGGCCGGCACGTCCCTGGTGACCGGGTCGGCGCTGCTGGACCTGCTGACCGTCGAGGAGGTCATGGGGCTCGCGGTCGCGTGTGTCGGCGCCGGGTGCCCCGCGCTGCTGGCGTTGTCCGTGGTCGGCCGGGTGTCGCTGGATCCCGTCGATCCTCTCGACGCCGCGGTCGAGGCGGCGTTCAACGCCCACCAGCGGCGCACGGTGGACGGCCGCCGGTTGCTCGGCCCGGACTCGGCGGACGCGGCGACGCGGGCGTTCGAGGGTCTGGGCGCTGTCGTGCACCGGCGGCCCAGCCCGTGGCGGCTCGGCCCTCGGGACCCGGCGCTGACCGCGCAGTGGCTGCAGGGCTGGGTGTCGGCCGCGTGCGAGCAGGACCCGGACCTGGCCCGCGACGCCGTCCCGTACCTGCGCCACCGCCTCGACGAGTGCACCTCGGGCCGGCTGCGGGCGACGATCGCCCACGAGGACCTGCTGGCGCTGCCGGCTTAGGGCACCGCACCGCCGGCCGCTCCTCAACACCTGGCGCGCAACCACTCCAGGGCGGCCGGCGCCGCGTCGAGGACGGAGATGTGCCCGTCGTCGGGGCGTAGGCGCAGCTCGGCGGACGGGCAGCGGGCCGCGAGCCAGTCGGCGTGCGAGCTGGGGATGACCAGGTCGAGCCCACCATGCAGGAGCAGGACCGGCGCGGTGAGCGACCCCGGATCGGCGCCCCACGGGGACACGTACGCGAGATCGTCGTCGATCAGCGGTCCAGGTCCCGCCGCGAGGGCCGGCCGGACGACCGAGCCGAACCACCCCCACGGGCCCTCGAACGCGGCGAGGTCCGGCGGAGGGAACTCCAGCTCCGGGTTGTCCTCCCGCGTCTCGTAGGCCTCCTTCGCGGCGCGTCCGGCGGCGGCCGCACACAGCGAACCCAGGCTCGAGTCCGACATGCCCGCGAACCAGTCGAGCCCGTCGGCGCCGAACGGCGCGATGCCGGCCGCGCTGACGACCGCGAGCACTCGGTCGGACAGCAGCACGCCGCACGCGAGCGCGTGCGACCCGCCGCCCGAGTGGCCCAGCACCGCGAACCGGTCGATGCCCAGCGCGTCCGCGACGCTCGCGACATCCGTGGCCGCGGACCCGACACTCCGGCCGGGAAGCGGCGTCGAGCCCCCGTAGCCGGGCCGGTCGTGCGACACCCAACGGATGCCGAGCTCGGCATCCGTGACCAGCGGCTCGGGTGGCGTGCCGATGTTCGGCGTCCCGTGGTGCCAGTACACGACGAGCTCGCCCGCCGGCCCGGTGTCGTAGACGTGCAGCGTGCGGCCGTCGGCGAGGGCGAGGTCGAACTCGGTCACCGGCGGGACACTAGCGGCTCGCCAGGGCGGTGACGAGGCAGCCGAACCCGGCGACCGAGACCACCGTCCGCAGCACGTTCCACCGCACCCACGACGTCTCGAACCGTGCGCGCACCTCCGCGTAGTCGTCCCCGCCCGCGTCGAGCGCGTCGTTCATCGGGATGTGCACCACCCGGGTGATCACGAGCATCGCCAGCAGGCACGCGAACGCCGCGACGAGCCACCACAGCTCCGGCCCGGCGCCCAGATGCAGGAGCAACGCGACCCCGGACAGCAGCGGCGCGCCCAGGAACGACAGGAGGAACCAGCCGTTGACGATCGCGACGTTGATCCCGCGCATGCCCTCGACGAACGTCCTGTCGTCGCCGCGGCCCAGGCCCGGCATCACCGAGCACGAGTAGGCGTAGAACAGGCCGGCGAGCAGCCCGGCCGCGATCGTCGCCACCACCAGCACGACGAACGATGTGGTATCCATCGGATCCTCCTCTGCCCCCGTGAGTCTGCCTCAGTGAGTCCGCCCTCGGTGAGTCCACGAAAGATCACCCGGAGGCGTCAAGGTCCCTACAATGGTCACCGGGCCGAGTGATCGGAGGGTGTACATGCCTCGCCGGTGGCGTCGTCTGCTCGGCCTGACCGGCGTGCTGATGCTGGTGTTCGGGCTGCCGCAGACCCAGCCCGCGGTGGCCGACCGGGACCAGACCATGCCGCTCATGGGCCCGGCGCGCGGTGACGAGCTGCACGTCATGACGTTCAACCTGCGCTTCGCCTCCGACGAGCGGCCGCACTCGTGGTCGCAGCGGCGCCCGGTGATGGCCGAGCTCTTCCGCCTTGAGCAGCCGACGCTCATCAGCACCCAGGAAGGGCTCTACCCGCAGCTGCGCGACATCGACGACGACCTGCCCGACCACTACGACTGGGTCGGCGAGGGCCGGCTCGGCGGCAGCCGGGACGAGTTCATGGCGATCTTCTTCGACACGCGGCGGCTGGAACCGGTGGAGTTCGACCACTTCTGGCTGTCCGACACGCCGGACGTGGTCGGCTCGAACACCTGGGGCAACGACTCCGTCCGCATGGTCACCTGGGTCCGGTTCCACGACCGGCGCACCGGCACCGAGTTCGTCGCGCTCGACACGCATCTCGACGACGAGTCCACCTACGCGCGCGAGCGTGCCGCGGCCATGATCCGGGACCGGGTCGCGCGGTTCCCCGCGGAGCTGCCGGTGATCATCCTGGGGGACTTCAACGACGCGGGCGGCGACTCCGCCCCGTACGACATCCTCATGCGGGACGGCATGCTGCGCGACGCCTGGCTCGTGGCCAAGCGCCAGCGCAGCCCGGCGTACCGGACCTGGCACGACTACCGCCCGCTGGAGCCGAACGGCCGGCGGATCGACTGGATCCTCACGCGCGGCGACGTGACCGTGGACGAGGTCGGCCTGAACATCTTCGCCCACAATGGACAGTTCCCGTCCGACCACCTCCCGCTGCAGGCGCGGCTCCGGGTCGGCTGACGATCCTCGCGTTCACCAGCGCAGCACGGTGAACCCGCCGGCGACGACGCGGGCGAGCACCGTCGGGCCGGTCGCGGTCGCACGGGTGACCGGCCGCCCCGTCCCGTCGTATCCGTGGACCGTCACGCGGGTCCCGGCCGGGACGGTGACCGGCCGGGTGCGCGGGCCCGGTGCCGCGCTCTGCAGCACGGCCGTCCGCGAGTACACGACCTGGCTCACCTCTGGACGCAGCAGCACGGCGTCCACAGTGGACTTGCCGGTGGCGGTCGCGGTGAGCGAGGTCGCGCCGGGCGGCAGGGGAGTGGTCAGGGTGACCGGCAGCAGCGCGCCCGGCGCGGGCGAGGCGCCCTGCGGCGCACCGTCGTGGTCCACCCTGCCGAGCCGCCGGTCACCCGTCGACCACGACGTGGTGCCGTGGCCCGGCTGCGTGTCCACGACCGGCAGCACGAGCCGTGGCTGGCCGCCCGCCGGGACGGTGAGCTTCGCGCCGTCACCCGCGGCGAGCCGCAGGTACGCGCCGCCGCTCCACTGCGACTCCCCGGTCCACGCGGACGGCGGCGTGACGACCTCGCCACCCGCGGCCGACTCGCCCTCGACGAGCACGGTGGACTCACGGTGGCGCACCGCGCCCGAGTCCCGGGCCACGCGCGCCAGCGCCGGCGACGCGTCCAGGGCCAGCATCGTCAGCAGCCCATGGATCGTCGACTCCGCGCCAGAGTTGCGGTTGACCACGCCCTCGCCGCTCACCCCGTCCGCGGTCCGGCCGGACGCCGGGTCGTAGGTGGGCTCGCCCGCGGCGTTGGCGCCGAAGAACCAGCCGGCCGCGATCCCGGCCAGCGCCCGCGGGCCGGGGCTGCCGGTCGCGGCCCCGGTCGCGAGCAGTGACCACACCCGGGAGTCCACGCCGTACGCGATCTGTGTGCGGTCCACGGGTGCGGGCAGCCAGCCGTTGTCCGGCCCGCCCGCGGTCAGCAGGTACGGGGTGAACGTCGCCGCGTCCGTGACCGCCGGGCGGGCCAGGTCCGGCCGGTTCAACACGGCCGCGGCACGGGCCAGGGCGGCCGGCATCTGTGACGCCCACCCGTGCCAGTCCGAACGAGACAGTGCCCACGGCAGGATCGCGCCGTACGGCCAGCTGCCGGCCCGGGTACCCGGCGACATCGCCGCGATGCCCTCGGCCAGCCGGGCGAGCGCCGTGCGCGCCGCCCGGCCGCCACCCGCCGACACGTACGCGGCCAGCCCGAGGACCGCCTCGGCGCTCGCGTCCGCGCCGTCCACGACCAGCCATGCCGGCACCCGGACGCCGTCGACCAGCTGCCACCGCCCGTACCGGGACAGCACCTGCCGGTCCAGCGCGGTGATCGCGAGGTCCAGCCGGTCCCGCAGGAAGCTCCCGAACGCCGTGCCACGGAAGGCCGCGAAGCCCTCGCCGAGCGCCCAGACCGTCCGCGCGAGCCAGTACGACGGGCCGGAGTCGGACGGGTCCGGCAGCTCCACCGGCCGCGCGCTCGGGTTGAGCGTGCCGTCGGGCTGCATCCACAGCACCACGTTGCCGGCGTGGGGTCCGCCCGTCGTCTGCAGGTAGGTCAGCCCGCGCAGCAGCTGGTGGGCGTGCTCGCGGCTGGACTCGTCGCCGGTCTGCCGCCAGTGTCGCAGGTACACGACCGACGCGCGGGAGATGTCGTCGGCGTTGAAGGCGCCCTGGGAGTAGGTGTCGGTCGCCGGGTCGTACTCGCCGCCGCCGATCCGGTCGTAGTGCCCGTCGTCGCGGCGGTCGGCGTAGGTCCACAGCACACCGATCGCCGGCTCGCGAGCAAGCCGGTGGGTGGTGTGGCCGGGCTGCTCGGGCGGCGACACGGTGTCGCCCAGGAAGTTGAGGTGCGCGAGGTTGGTCAGCGGCACCGGGGTGGCCGCCGCCGGCACGGGCACCACGACAGACAGTCCGATGAGGACGGTGAGAGCGAGGGCGGGCAGGCGCATGGTGGTCTCCTCAGGTGACCCGGTCCAGCCGGGCGACGCCGATCTTCGTGTCGGCCATGCCGTAGAACACGTAGCGAACGCCGTCGATCTCCTCGACGGCCGTGGGGAACACGACGTTGGGCACGGTGCCGACCCGCTCGTCGTCGGTCTCCGCGGTCAGGATCGGCTCGGCCGTGCGGTCCAGCACGCGGCTCACGTCGATCGGGTCGAGGATCATCGCCCCGGCCGCGTAGGACACCCGCTGCTGCTGCGGTTCCCACGGGTCGTCGATCGCGCCGGACACGCCGTGGTGGATCAGCAGCCAGCCCTCGTCCACGCGGATCGGCGCGGGTCCGGCGCCGATCTTGAGCGCCTCGAACTCGTACTCGGACAGGGCGACCAGGCGGTGGTTGCCCTGCAGCACAAGGGAGTCCAGGTCCCGCTCGGCGTCGGCGGCGGGCACGTAGGACACCCAGATGCCCGGTCGCTCGTCACCGACCCCGGCCGGCAGGTGCACGCCCTCGCCCTCGCGGAACCAGCCGAGGTCCCACATCGGGCGGTGCAGCATCGCGTACGCGGGCCTGCCGTCCGGCCCGGGCACCGGCTCGGGAAAGAACACCGCGTCCTTGTTGGGGAACAGGTTCAGGTCGGTGTCCAGGCCGGGTTGGTAGCGGAGGTGGACCGGACCGAGCCGGCGCCACTCGGCGAGGTCCTTGGACACCGCGAGCGCGAGCCTCGGGCCGAGCGGGCCGTAGGCCACGTAGGTCATCACGTGCACGCCGAGCCGGGCGATCCAGGTGACCCGTGGATCCTCCACGCCCGCGTTGTTGCGGCCACGCTCCCAGCCTTCGTCCGGCGCGAGCACCACACCCCGGCGCCGCACCTCACTCGGGACACCGTCCACAACCGACACCTGGGCCAGTCCGACCCGGGAGACGTTGCCCGCCGCGACCAGCCTGGGCAGCAGGTAGAGCATGCCGTCCGGGCCGACACCGCTCGCCGGGTTCAGCACGCCTTCCGCCTCGAGCTCGTTGCCCGGCTCCGGGGTCATCAGCACGCCGAGGCGGGTGAGGGTGTACGGAGGAGTCAAGAAGATCAACCCTTCACACTGGATCCGAGGTCGGTGGCGACGAAGCGGCGCTGGAACACGACGAACAGCACGATCACCGGTGCCGCCAGCACGCATGCCCCGGCGAGCAGCGCGCCGTACGGGTTGGCCGCGCGCGCCGCGACGTTGCTCATGTAGTTCGCGAGCGCCACGGCCAGCGGCTGCATGTCCGCCTGCTTGGTGATCAGGAACGGCCAGAGGAACTCGTTCCACGGCCCGATGAAGGTCAGCAGCACCGCGGTCAGCAGCGCCGGTTTCACCAGCGGCAGCGCGATCCGGACCAGGATCGCCAGCTCACTCGCGCCGTCCACCTTGGCGGCCTCGAACAGCTCCCGGGGCAGCTGCAGGAAGTACTGCCGGAAGACGAACACCGCCGCCGAGTTGATCGCGAACGGCAGGATCATCCCGAGGTGGGTGTCCGCGAGCCCGTAGGTGCGCACGATGAGCACGTACAGCGGGATCGTCAGCAGCTGGAACGGGATCACCTGCACCAGCAGCATGACGTTGAACACGAGCGCCCGGCCGCGGAAGTGCAGCCGGGCCAGCGCGTAGCCGGCCAGCACGCCGAACACGACCGTGCACAACAGCACGCCGCCGGTGAAGATCCCGGAGTTGAGCAGGGCAGTGCCCAGGTCCAGGCGCTCGTCGATGTCGGCGTAGTTGCCCAGGGTCAGGTTGCCCGGGTCCGGCAGCGCGCCCGCCGGCGTGGTGTCCGGTTCGGACTGCAGGCTGCCGATCAGCATGTAGTAGAAGGGGAACAGGAACATCAGCGCGCCCACCGCGAGCGCAAGAATCTGTGCCGCCTCCCCGAAATTACCCCTTGTGGTCGCCTTGGGGTGCCGCCGTCTGGTTGCGCGCGTACTTGTGGCTGGGTTGCGTCCCGTTCCCCTTAGGTGCGGATGACGAGCCATATCAGTCACGCTCCAATAGCCTGCGGTTGATCACGGAGATGATCAGCGTCCCGGCCACGAGCACGATGCCGATCGCGGCGGCGAGACCGGCCTGACCCTGCTCGATGCCGCGCTGGTACATCACGAGCACCGGGGACGCGGACGCGCCGCCCGGCCCGCCGCCGCCGGTGAGCAGATAGGGCTCGGTGAACAGGTTCGCCCCGGTGATGGTGGCGAGCAGCACGACGAGCGTGGTCGCCGGGCGCACGCCGGGCACCGTCACCGTCCGGAACGAGCGCCACCGCGAGGCTCCGTCCACCGCGGCCGACTCGTACAGCTCACGCGGCACGTTCTGCAGCGCGGCCAGGTAGAGCAGGATGAAGAAGCCCAGCTGCTTCCACGTCACGTAGACGGCCACCACCGGCATCGCGAGACCCGAGTTGACCAGCCACGACGGGGCCGGCGCGAGGTCGCCGAGCACACTGTTGACCAGGCCGTCGGAGTTGAACAGGAATTGCCACACGCCCACGACCGCGACGCTCGCCGTCACGTACGGGACATAGAAGCTGACCCGGAAGAACGTCCGCAGCGGGATGGCGGCGTTGAGCGCCGAGGCGAGCCCGAGCGACAGTCCGACGGTCAGCGGCACGTTGATCACCAGGAAGACCACGATGTTCCGGAAGGACCGGAGCACCGCGGGGTCGCTGAACACGGCCGCATAGTTCGCGAGCCCGACGAACGGCCGATCCACGACGGCACCCGGCGCGGCGAAGAACCAGTCGTGGAAGGACATGTGGACCGCGACGCCGAGCGGGTAGGCGAAGATCGCCACCAGGAACACGACATACGGCGTAACGAAGGCCAGGCCTACCGCCTCCCCGGAATTGACCCGTGTGGTCACTGTCCCGCCTCTCCGGAATTAACCCTTGTGGTCGCCTTGGGTTGGTGTCGTCCGGTTGAGTGCGTACTTGTGGCTGGGTTGCGTCCCGTTCCCCTTGGGTGCGGTTGGGGAGGTGTGCGGTTCAGGGGGTGTCATGATCAGGACTGACTGGCGAGCTGGTCCACCTTCGCGGCCGCGTCCCGCAGCGCGGTGTCCGGGTCGGTCTTGCCGAAGATCACCGCGTTGCTGTAGGCGTCGCGCAGCGCCTGCCAGATCGCGATCGAGTTCGGCACGTTCGGCACCTCGACGGTGCGCGCGGCCAGGTCGGCGAACGTGGTGTACGCCGGGTTCTCCGCGAAGTAGTCCGGATATGCCTCGGCCAGCCCGGAGCGCAGCGGCATCTGACCGGTCGCCTCGAGCAGCGCGCCGTCCTGCTGCTTGCTGGTGGCGAACTTCATCAGCTCCCACGCGGTCCCGCGGTTGGCGCACGCCGAGTACATGGCGATGTTCTTCGCGTCGCTGAACGTGTGGACCTCCTCGGCCGGCGTGCCCTTCGAGGTCGGCACCGGCACCGAGCCCCACTCGACCTTGTCGCCGTACACCGGGATCGCCCACGGGCCGACGATCGCCATGGCGGCCTTGCCGTCGGCGAACGCGTCGCCGTTGTACTTCTCCCGGCCTGCCAGGCCCTCGTCGTAGAGCGTCCGCCAGAACGCGGCGACCCGCTCGCCCTCCTCGCCCGCGAACGTGGCCTCGCCGTTCTCCACGAGCAGCTTGCCGCCGGTCTCCGCGGCGAACAGCGGGTAGAAGTCGAACCAGGACTGGAAGAACTCGCTCGTCGGGGCCGGCAGGATCGCGTACTGGGCGCCACCACCCTTGACCACCCTGCGGGCGGTGTCGAGGAACTCGTCGTATGTGGACAGTGGCGGGTTCTCCGCGTCGATGCCGGCCTTCGCGAACGCCTTCTTGTTGTAGAAGATCACCACCGGGTTGGACTTCCACGGCAGCTGGTAGTACTTGCCGTCGGGGGAGCGGTACTGCTCGGCGGTGTCGCCCGTGCGGTCCTCGATGTAGCGGCGGGCGTCGGGGAAGTCGTCGAGCGGCACCAGACCGCCCTGCTTCTGGAACTGCGGCACGGCCGCGGGCGCGGTGTTGAGCACCAGGCACGGCGCGGTGCCCGCGGTGATCGCCGCGCCGATCGCCTCCTCCGCGGTCTTGCCGGCCGGGATCTCCTGCGCGGTGACCTTCTCGTCCGGGTGCGCCTCGTTCCACTCGGCCACCATGGCCTTCCCCCACGCCACCTCCTCGGTGTTGTTGGAGTACCAGATGGTGATCGGGCCGCGCTTGCCGGCGGCCTCGGCGGCGTCCGTACCTCCGCCGCCACTGTCCACATTGCACCCGACGGTGGCCAGGACGAGGGGGAGGGCGGACAGCAGGGCGATCAGGGTGCGCTTCATTGCGTCTCCGATCTGGTTGCGGGGTGCGGTCAGGGCGCCGAGGTGGAGTCGCGGAGGACCAACTCGGCCGGTGGCAACGCGGTGTCGGCGAGGTCCTGGCCCTCGATCAGCGCGAGCAGCATGGTCGCCGCCACCTCCCCCCAGCTTCGGGCGTCGGCGCGCACGGTGGTGAGCGCCGGGTGCACGTAGCCCGCGAGGTCGGTGTCGTCGAACCCGGTGATCGACACGTCCTCGGGGATCCGGATGCCCAGCTCCGCGGCGACGGCGATGGCGGACAGGGCCATCACGTCGTTGGCGTAGACGATCGCGGTGGGCCGGTCCGGCCCGGCGAGCAGCCGGTGGGTCGCGGTCCGGCCGCCGGCCGCGGTGAAGTCGCCCGCCACGATCCGGCCGGGCGGCAGACCCGCCTCGGCCATCGCGTCGGCGAATGCCTGCCGGCGCGCGATGGCGTGCAGGAACGGCTCGGGCCCGGACACGTGCGCGATCGAGGTGTGGCCGAGGCCGGCCAGATGCCGCACCGCGGCGGCGATGCCGGGGCGGTCGTCGAGGAGCACGGCGGGAAACGGGGTCGGCACGTCCGGGCGGTTCAGCGTGACCGCGGGCAGCCCGATCTCCCCGAGCAGCGCGATCCGCGCGTCGGACCGGCGCAGGTCCATCAGGAACACCCCGTCCACCCGGCCCTCGCGGGCGAGCCGCCGGTAGCCGGCCACCTCGGCCGCCGGGCTGGTGACGACCTGGAGCACGAGTGCCTGGTCGCGCTCGGCGAGCACCTTCTCCACGCCGGCGATGAACGTGGGGAAGAACGGGTCCGCGCCGACCAGCTCCGGATCGCGGGCGACGACCATGCCGAGCGCGAAGGCGCGCGAGGTGGACAGCGCGCGGGCGCGGTGGTTGGGCGACCAGCCCAGGTCGGCGGCCGTGTCGAGGATGCGCCGCCGGGTCTCCTCGCTCACCCCGGCTCGGCCGTTGAGCGCGAAGGACACCGCCCCCTTCGACACCCCGGCGTGGCGGGCCACGTCGGCGATGGTGGGGCGGCGTGTGGTCACCGGATGCTCCCTCAACTGATGGGTAAACCGGTTTACTAAACCGCTTTATCAGAGGCGTTGTCAAGCGCCCGGCTCTGCGCTAGAGGCGTTGCTCGAAGAGCTGGCCCGGCCAGGTGCCGACCGTGAACGTCTCGGTCGGGGTGAAGCCGTGGCGGGTGTAGTAGCCGACCAGCTCGCCGGTGCCGCCCGCGTAGCAGTCGACCCGCAGCAGGGACACCTCGCGTCGCCGGGCCAGGTCACGGGCCAGGCCGAGCAGGGCCGAGCCGATCCGCGCGCCCGCGTGGCGGCGGGAGACCAGCACCAGGACCACGTACAGCTCCGGCTCGTCGAGCGGGGGCGCGTAGGGCGGGCGCCGGTCGCTGACGACGAGCGCGCCGGCCGGCGCCTGGTCGACCTCGGCGATCCACAGCTCGCCGCCGTCGATCATGCCGCGCACCCGCTCGACCCGATCCGGCTGCGCCGACCACGGCTCGGTGCCCCACTGCCCGGTGTTGCCGCGCGCGACCATCCACTCGACCGCCTCGTCGAAGAAGTCGAGCAGCACGGGCAGGTCGTGTTCGTCGCCCCGGCGGAAGTCCATGCCCCTGTCTACCCGGCCAGCAGCGCCACCCCCAGAGTGATCATGGTCGCGGCCACGAGTCCGTCGAGGACGCGCCACGACGACCGGCGGGCGAAGAACCCGCTCAGCAGCCGGGCCCCGAAGCCGAGCGCGGCGAACCAGCAGACGCTCGCGATGACCGCGCCGAGCCCGAAGTCCCACCGCAGCGCGCCGTGCGTGGCGGCGATGGAGCCGAGCAGCAGCACGGTGTCGAGGTAGACGTGCGGGTTGAGCCAGGTCATCACGAGGCAGGTCAGCACGGCCCGCCGTCGCGAGCCCGCCGCTGCCGCGTCGGCTGGGGTGCTGTCCGCGGTCATCGTCGCGGGCCGGAACACCCTGCGCAGGGCGAGCACGCCATAGCAGACGAGGAACGTGCCGCCGGCGAGGCCGACCACGGTGAGCGTCACCGGCCGCGCGTGCACGACGGAGCCGACGCCGGCCACGCCGAGCGCGATGAGCACGGCGTCGGACGCGGCGCAGATCGCGACCACGGCGAGGACCGCGTCCCGGCGGATTCCTTGGCGCAGCACGAAGGCGTTCTGCGCGCCGATGGCCACGATGAGGGACAGACCGGTGCCGAAACCGGCGGCCATGGCGAGCAGCACGCCTCCACGCTAGGCACGGACTCGACCGTCGTCGAGCTAAGGATTCTTACGTATCGTTAGTGAACGTGATGCCGATCGACCAGGTGCGCACGCTGCTCGCGGTCGTGGACGAGGGCACCTTCGACGCGGCCGCGGCGGCCCTGCACGTGACGCCGTCCGCGGTCAGCCAGCGGGTGAAGGCGCTGGAGCGGGGGATCGGCCGGGTACTGGTGCGGCGCACGAAGCCGGTGCGGCTGACCGAGTCCGGTGAGGTCGTCGTGCGGTTCGCCCGGCAGCTGGCGAGGCTGGAGCTGGACACGCGGGCCGCGCTCGGCATGTCCGACACCGGCGAGCCGGCCGTGCTGCCGATCGCGGTCAACGCGGACTCGCTCGCGACGTGGTTCCTGCCGGCCCTGGGCCGGGTGCCGGAGTCGCTGCGGATCTGCTTCGAGCTGCACCGCGAGGACCAGGACCACACCACGGCGCTGCTGCGTGAGGGCGTGGTGATGGCGGCGGTGACGTCCTCGCCGGAGGCGGTGCAGGGTTGCTCGGTGCGCCCGCTCGGCCTGATGCGGTACCTGCCCGTGGCGAGCCCGTCGTTCGTGTCGCGGTGGCTGGCGGACCGCCCGCTGCGCCAGGCGGTCGGCAGGGTCCCGGTCGTCCTGTTCGACCGCCGCGACGACGTGCAGGACGAGTTCGCGCGGCGGATCGCGCGGGGCCGCGACGCGGGACCGCTGCGCCACTATGTCCCCTCCTCGGAGGCGTTCGCGGACGCGGTGACCGCCGGCATGGGCTGGGGCATGCTGCCGACCGCCCAGGCCGAGCCGCGGCTGCGGGCGGGCAGCCTGGTGCGCCTGGACCCGGACCGCGCGGTCGACGTGCCGCTGTACTGGCAGCAGTGGAAGCTCGACTCGCCCTCGCTGGCCGCCACGGCGGAAGCGGTGGCCGCGGCGGCGGCCGGCACGCTGGACCCGTCCCCGGTCCGGCACCGGTAGCCGCGCCCGTGCGCGGGACGGCCCTGGCGAGTCACAATGGCGAGCACGATGGCCGCGACGACCAAGCACATGAAGCGCGTGGCGCTCGCGATCGTCGGCGGGGTCGTCCTGCTCGTCGGCGTCGCGTTGCTCGTGCTGCCCGGGCCCGGCCTGCTGCTGGTGCTCGCCGGGCTGCTCATCCTCGCCTCCGAGTTCCCGGTGCTCGAGCGGTACGTGGGCCCGGTGCGGGTGCGGGCCATGAAGGCGGCCGAGGACAGCGTCTCCTCGCCGCTGCGGATCGCCGGGTCGGTGTGTGTCGGGCTGGGGCTCCTCGCCGGCGGTGTCGTGTGGGGCGTCGTGCCGGGGCTGCCCTTCGGCGGGTGGGGCGCGGGGTCGAGCCTGATCCTGTCCGGGATCATCCTGTTCGCCCTGCTGATCTGGAGCCACCGCAAGGTCCGGGCACGCCGGGACGCCGCTGGCCGGTGAGGGTCAGGCGGCCGCCCGGACGGTCCACGGCTCGGTGTGCCGCGCGGCGGCCAGGCTCGCCCGGCAGCTGCGGACGACCTGGCGGTTGGCCGCACCGGGCGGCATCTCGTGACATCTCGGGCAGGTCAGCCGCACATCGCCGGTCAACTCGTCGACGGCCACCTGAACCGCGCATGAGCAGCGGCGGCACCAGCGGTGCCCGGTCACGACGATGACGTGCAGCGGCGAGGAGACGCAGTGGTGCAGCCAGCGCCGGTGCGTGTGACAGGTCGTCCGTTCCAGCGGGTCCAGGCCGGTCTCCTCGGCGGCGTCCTCAGTAGACAGTGCGACGGCGAGCCGGTGGTCGGCGATGTCGGCGTACCGCTCGTGGATGCCGGACTCGGCAGGGGCCGGCACCACGGCCGGGGTGTGGGTGCTGTGTCGCGTGCTCACGACCGGCTCCTTCGCGTCCGTCCCGGTGTGATCCGGTGCAGACGCTATGGCGGCCGGGTGGTGCCGGACATCGGGGAGAGCCCCGGTCCGCGGGCGGGGTGACCCGGGATTTCACCCGGTGCGCCGGAACTCTGGGCCCGCTCACCGGGCCGAGCGAGCGGTGTGGATGACGGCGGCCATGTCCTCGCCGGCGTGGCCCGACTCGGCCGCGGCCCGCAGCTGCGCGAGGACCGCCTGCATGAGCCGGTCGTCCACGCCGACCACGCGGATCGCGTCAAGGATGAGGCCGGCGTCCTTGACCGCGCCGTCGAGGGCGAACGCGGGGGCCAGCTCGCCGGTGATCATGTTCGCGCCCTTCACCTGGGCGTAGGCGCTGTCGGTCGGGCCGCCGGAGAGCACGTCGAGGAACTGCCGCGGGTCCAGGCCGAGCCGCTCGGCCAGCGCGATGCTCTGGGCCGTCGCGGTGGTGATCGAGAGGACCCACGCGTTCGCGACGAGCTTGAGCCGGTGGCCGTCGCCGGGTCGCTGGCCGACCCAGACCGTGCGGGCGCCGACCGCGTCGAGGACGGGCGTGACCCGCTCGCGCAGCGCCTCGGCGCCGGCCGCGAGGACGGTCAGCTTGCCCTGCTCGGCCGGCTGGCGGGTGCCCAGCACCGGGGCGTCGACGAACCCGATGCGGTGCCGCGCGGCGAGGCCGGCCAGCCGCTCGGTGGCCTCGATCCCCACTGTGCTCGACTGCACCCACAGTGCATCCGGGCGGAGCCTCGGCAGCGCCGCCTCCATCACCCCGGTCACGGCGGCCGCGTCGAACAGCATGGTGAGCACGATGTCCGCGCCGTCGACCGCAGCGGTCACGTCGTCGGCCACCGTGGCGCCGTCGCCGGCGAGCGGCCGCGCCCGGTCGGCGGTGCGGTTCCATACGGTGACCTCGAACCCGGCACGCACGAGATTGCGGGCCATCCCGGCACCCATGATTCCCGTGCCGAGCACGGTCACACTCGTCGTCATGGTCGCCGTTCTACCTCACCCGGGCGGTCCGGGCACGGCGGCCGGCGGTCACGTCTCCCCGGCGGCTCCCGGCAGCATGTTGAGCAGGCCGCCCGCGGCCCAGATCTGGCTCACGAACTCGCCCGGCGGCTCCAGCCGCACGGTCTCGCCGGCCTCCGTGGTCAGCGTGGCCGCGTACGGGTAGACCGTGATCCTCCCGCCAGCGGTCAGCTTCGCCAGGTCCGCGGGGTCGGTGAGCGGCAGGCAGGGCAGCCCGTTGTTGGTGGCGTTGCGGAAGAAGATCCGGGCGAAGTCGACCGCGATCACCGCGCCGATGTGGTTGAGCTTGATCGCGCGGATGGACGTCTCCCGGCTCGACCCGCAGCCGAAGTTGCGCCCGCCGACGATGATGTCGTCCGGCTGGATGTTCGGCTGGATGGTCGGGTCGTAGCCGTGGAACAGGCCGCGCTTGACCTTCTCCGGGTCGAGGCTGAAGAACGCGGGCGGGTGGATGACGTCGGTGTTCATGTCGTCGCCGAACAGCCAGATCCGCCCGGTGACCTGTTCCGCCTCCCCGGAATTAACCCTTGTGGTCACGTTGTTGGTCCTGTCCGGTTTGGTGCGTACTCGTGGCTGGGTTGCGTCCCGTTCCCCTTGGGTGCGGTTGGCGGCCACGCTGCGCCGCCTCCCCGATGGTGGTGTCCGTCATGTGTCCTCCAGGTCGCGGTAGAGGTCGGGGGTGAGCTCGCCGCGCATCGCCGCCCGCGCCACCGTGCGCGGGCTGGCGAGGTAGGTGCGGCTGTCCCAGTGCCCCATCCGCCCGCGGAAGTTGCGGTTGGAGCTCGATACGCACACGTCGTCGGCGCCGAGCACGCCCTTGTCGATCCCGCCGCACGCACCGCAGCTGGAATGGTTGAAGATCGCCCCGGCGTCGGTGAGCGTCTCGACGTGGCCGGCGCGCAGCGCCTGCTTGAACACGTCCACCGACGCCGGGATGATCACGAACCGGACCTCCGGATGCACCTTCCCGCCGGCCAGCTCGTTCGCCGCGGCCTCGATGTCGCCCAGCCGGCCGCTGGCGCACGAGCCGAGGAACGCCGTGGTGATCTTGACCGGCTCGAGCTCCCGCAGCGGCACCACGTTGCTCGGCTGCCACGGCTTCGCGACCCGTGCGTCGAGGTCGTCGAGGTCCACGTCGATCACCCGCTCGTAGTGGGCGTCGGCGTCCGGGCGGACCTTCGTGCCGAGGAACTCGCCGTCCCGCCCGACGAAGTAGGCCTCGGTGACCTCGTCCGGCTCGAACACGCCGAACTTCGCGCCGATCTCGACCGCCATGTTGGAGATCGCGAACCGGTCGTCCTGCGAGAGCCGCGTGGCCGACTCGTCGTGGAACTCCAGCGTCCGGTACTGCGCGCCGCTCTCACCGAGGATCGCCAGCAGCTCCAGGACGATGTCCCGGCCGCTGGACTGCTCGGGCAGTGTGCCGTGGAAGCGCACCGCGATGGTCTCCGGCCGGCGCATCCACGTGGTACCGGTGGCCAGGGCGAACGTGATGTCGGTGGCGCCCATGCCGGTGGCGCACGCGCCGACGCCGCCGGCCATGATCGTGTGACTGTCCGCGCCGACGATGAGCCCGCCCGCCTGGCACAGCCGATGCTCGACCATCAGCTGGTGGCAGATCCCTCGGTCCAGCAACAGGTTCGGCATCTCCAGCCCGCGCGCGAACGCGAGGAAGCGGTTGGCGATGTCCGCGTGCTCGGCGGTGGCCGGGGGCGAGAAGTGGTCGTTGGCCAACAGCACCTTGTCCTTGTCCCACACGGACAGTCCGCGCCGCTCGAAGCCGTCGATCAGCAGCGCGATCGTCGCGTCGGGACCGAGCACGGCGTCGACGTTCACCCGGCGGTACAGCGCCGCGTCCCCGTCGACGGCGTGCGCGTCGATCACCTTGTCGCTGAGCGTGCGACCGGTCACGAGACGGCCTCGCCGGCAAGCCGGTCGTACTCGGCGATGACCACCTCGGACGGCACCCCGGCGAGTGCGGTCTCGGTGAACGCCACCTTCGCCTCGAAGGCCCGCTCGTGCTTGTTCTTGTTCGTCTCCTCGACGATCCGCTTCACCGCCTCGACGACCTTGCGGGCGAGGTCGTCGTCGACCTCTCGGGGCGGGTTCGCGGTGCTCAGCACGTGGCGGACGAGCGACGCCCCACTGTGCTTGCCGAACACGTAGTCCCGCTCGCTGCCGGTCCACGACGGCGGCAGCTCCTCGTAGCTGCGGGTGTTCTTCAGCATGCTGTCCACGTGCACGCCCGACTCGTGGCGGTAGACGTTGAAGCCGGTGACCGGCTTGGTCGCGCTCATGTGGATCCCGCTGGCCCGTTCGACGAAGCGGGACAGCTCGGGGAGCTTGAGCGCGTCCACGCCGTGCTCGATGCCGTGCAGGTGGGTCATCGCGGCCAGGCACTCCGCGAGGTCGGCGTTGCCGGCGCGCTCACCGATCCCGTTGACCGTGCAGGACAGCGAGCGGGCGCCGGCCTCGATGGCGGCGAGCGCGTTGGCGGTGGCGAGCCCGTAGTCGTTGTGCGCGTGGATGGAGATCGCGATGCTCGGGTCCAGCTGCTCGGCGAGCGTGCGCACCAGCCGTCGCATGCTGGCCGGGTGCGCACAGCCGACCGAGTCGGCGAGGATCAGCCGCGCCACCGTGCCTGGCTGGCAGACGTCGTTGACGAGCCGGATCATGTACTGCGGGTCGGCGCGGGTCGAGTCCTCGAACACCACGCTGGCGGTCATGCCCTGGCCGACGATCTCGTCCACGCCGGTGCGCATGATGCGCGAGACGTCGTCGCGCGTGACGCCGAGCGTCTCCTTGATCCGCAGGTCGCTCGTCGGCATGAACATGAACACCTCGTCGGAGCCCGCCTTCGCGGCCGCGACGATGTCCTGCCGCACGGGCCGCGCGGTCGCGCCGAGCCGGGCGCGAACCCCGGCGCGGCGCATCTCCTGCATGGCCTCCATGTCCGCGGCCGACGCCGCGGGGAAGCCCGCGTCGAGCACGCGAATGCCGGCCTGGTCCAGCAGCAGGGCCAACTGCACCTTCTCCTGGACGGTGAACCAGACTCCCGGGGTCTGCTCGCCGTCGCGCAGCGTGCAGTCGATCACCTCGACCTGCTCGGGCATGGTCGGCGGGCGCGTTGCCTGCGTGTGCTTCTTGTCCACTGCGAACCCCGACTTTCCTTCCGGTTACCGGTATACCCGCCCGGCGGCGCGGTGCCAGCCGAGCGCCCGCTTCTCCACCGCGAGCAAGATCATGTTGAACAGGTACCCCAGTACTCCGAGCATCACGACCACGGCCCACATCTCGGCGAACTCGAACCGGTTGCCCGCGTCGCGCATCTGCTCGCCGAGCCCGCCGTTCGCGGCGAAGAGCTCGGCCACCACGGCCAACAGGAGAGCGCCCGACAGGCTGATCCGCAGCCCCGCGAAGATCTTCGGCAGCGCAGCGGGAAGCACGATGCCGAACAACCGCTGCGCCCACGGGACGCGGAAGGCCAGCGCCGTCTCGATCTTGACCAGGTCCACCGATCGCACCCCGTCCACGGTGTTCAGCAGCACCGGCCACGTCGCGCCGAAGACGATCACGGTCAGCACCATGGGTGTGCCCAGCGTGCAGATCAGCACGAACACCGGGACGAGTGCCGGCAGCGGCAGCGAGCGGAAGAACGCGAACAGCGGCCCGGCGGCGATGCTCACGGTCCTCGACAGGCCGCAGGCGGTGCCGACGACCACGCCGGCGAGCGCGGCAAGGCCCCAGCCGCCCAGCACCCGGCCGATCGTGCTGGCCAGGTTGTCGCGGGCCTCGGGGGTCAGGAACGCGTCGGCCGCGGGACCGGAGAACCACATCCGAACGGCGGCCGTGAGGATCTCGTACGGCGCGGGGAGGAACGGGTGCGCGATCGCCGTGGCGGCGACCTGCCACGCGACGAGCAGCACGACGAACGCGGTCCACCGCACCAGGACGCCACGGAGCAGGGTCATCTGGCGGCCTCTCGTTCGGCCACCGTCCACCCGAACACGCGGCGCTGCAACTGTTCCAGGCCGGCATGCGCGGCGAACCCCAGCACACCGGCGACGACCACGATCGCCAGCACCTGGTCCATTCTGGTCACACCGGTGGCGGCCACCAGGATGGCCCCGCCGAGGCCGCCGCTCGTGCCGGTCAGCATCTCGACGCTGATCACGACGGACAGCGCGATCGGCGTGGCGAGCCGGATGCCGGTCAGCGCGAACGGCGTGACGGAGGGCAGCACGACCCGCAGCATCATGCGGCCCGGTCCGTATCCGCAGGAACGGGCGGTGGCCAGCAGAAGCGGCTCCACCTCGTCCACCGCGTACATCGTGTTGTAGAAGATCGGCCAGAGCGAGGCGAACACGGCGAGGCCGATCTTGGACTCAGGTCCGCCACCGATCCAGAGCACGGCCAGCGGCACGAGCGCCACGGGTGGCATCGGCCGCAGGAACTCGAGCACCGACCGGCTGGCCGCGCGCATCAGCGGGCTGTGCGCCAGCATCATCCCCAGCGGCATGGCGATGGCCGTCGCGATGGCGAGTCCTATTGCGACGGACAGCGTCGTGGCGATGAGGTCCAGCAGGAACGACTGGTCGCCGAGCATCGCGACGACCTGGGGGAAGACCTCCGAGGGCGGTGGGAAGTAGCCCTCGAGGAACAGGTCGGACCGTCCGACCGCCTCCCAGGCCAGCAGCGCTCCGGCGAATCCGGAGAGCCGGAGCACCACCGCCGACATGGCTCAGCTCTTGTTGTTAAAGATCATCGGCCGCATGTCGAAGGGCTGCTTGATGAGCCCGAACTCGCGCATCAGGTCCGGCACGCGCTGCAGCCGGGTCGGGTCCGTGGTGAGCGGGTAGGTCGGCAGGTGCAGCACCGGGGCGATCTCGGGCTTCACCTTGGCCTTCTCGATCAGCGCGCTGCGGATCGCGTCCTGGCCGGCCGGGGTGGCCGCCGCGCGGTTTGCCTCGACGACCGCGCGCTGGTACGCGGCCATGGTCTTCGGGTAGGCCGTCGTGGTCTTGTCGAGCGCCAAGTACCCGGTGAGCCCGATGCCGTCGAGCCGGCCCACGAGCGGCTGGAACACCGTCCACACGCCGAGCTGCGCCTGGGCGACCGTGATGAACGGCTCCACGAGGAAGGCCGCGTCGAGCTCGCCGCTCTGCAACTTGGGCAGCATGTCCGGGAACTTCATGACTTTCCACTGCAGACCGGAGGTGTCCGCCTTGGCCGCCTTCATGCCGGCCAGCACGGCGAGGTCGGCCATACTGCCGGTGGACGACACGCCGATCCTCTTGCCCGCGAGGTCCTCGGGGTTGCGCAGTGGGGAGTCGCTCTTGACCACGACCGCGGCCACGTCCGGCTGGGCCGCCGACGCGTCCGCGACGACCTTGATGTTGACCTTGCCCTTGCCTTTCTGCACGGCCTGGACGAGCAGCGGGTAGCTGGCGAAGGTGAGGTCGACGTCGCCGCCGAGGAGGCTGGTCATCGCCGCGCCGCCACCGCCGAGGGGGACGAGCTCGACTTCGAGCCCGTGCTTCTTGAAGATGCCCTGCTGCTGCGCGATGAACAGTGGCGCCACGTCCGTGGAGGGAATGATCCCGACCTTGATCTTCGGCTTCTCGACGGGGCCGGCCGGCGTGCTTTCGGCCTCGTCGGACGAACCGCCGAGTAAACCGCAGCCGGCGGTGGCGAGCAGCATCGTCACGACTACGAGAGCGGTCAGCATCCGCCGCCACAGCCGCGGTTGGGCCAGGCGGGCATGATTACGCCGGGTCAAGGTCCATCCCCATTCCATGGGTGCTCTATGGTCGGACACGATCGGGACACCGGCTCAATCGTGAGCCGGAGCCCGGACAGTTAGGCGAGACTAGCCGAAAGCAACGTTTTGACAACACACGGCGATCGATGTAGGCCGTTTGGCTCAAATCTGGGCCGAAGAGGTGAAGATCATCTGAATTCTCAGGTCCGAGCAGCCTCATTGATCCCGCGCACCGCTGACATTTTCGCCACTCTCGACTAGCTTCCTGGCCTACCAATCGGTAGCGACGGAGTCGGGGTGGTTATCTCATGCGGGCCTTGCCGCGGATAGGACACTGTTCGCTCCACGGGGGCAGTGTCTAATGTCTGGTCGCGACGCTGGGGAAGCCCACAACCCGAAGGGCAGGCGCCGGACTTCGCGACTGCTCAGCAAGACCGATGCCAAGTGGCGGCCGCGCAACTGGCGGCTGCGCACGAAGATGACCGCGGTGGTGCTGGTACCCGCCCTCACCGCCCTCGCCTTCGCCGGCCTGCGTATCCAGGCCGAGGCCTCCGACGCCGGCAGTTACAACAGGATCGTCAGCCAGGTCGACGCCTCCATGCTGATCACCGAGGTCGTCCACCAGCTGCAGAGTGAACGCAGCGCGGTGGCCTCGGCGGTCGCCGACGGGTCCATCTCGAACAATGAGCAGGTTCAGAACCAGTACCGCCAGACCGACGCCTCCATCAACGAGCTCCGCGACAAGATCGGCAGCCTCGAGCTGGCCGACGCCGACAGCAAGGCCCGCTACAACTACGCGTTCAACCAGCTCAGGCAGCTGACCCCGCTGCGCAACCTCGCCAGCTCCTCGACCTACCCCGACCTGGCCGTCCTGTCGGCGTACAACTCGGTGGTCGACCCGCTGGTCCAGCTGGGACGCGAGATCACCACCGCCGGCGACGCCACCGGCCAGGCACCCTCGCGGCTGAGCACGGCCGTGCAGACCATCGGTCAGGCGAAGGAGCGGGCGTCCCAGCTGGACGCGCTGCTCATGGTGTCCGCCGTACGCAACAGCTTCCGGTCCGGCTCCGTGCAGAACCAGGCGGCGGCCTCGTCGGCCGGCTTCGACGCGTCGGTCGCCGACTTCTTCGCGGTGGCGACTCCGGACGAACAGCAGCAGTACAACGACGGTTACAGCGGCGCGGAGGTCGACCGCCGGAAGGGCTTCGCTCAGACGGCGCTGAACAGCTCCGACCCGACCGCACCGCTCGACATCGACCTGGCCACGCTGCGCGACACCAGCGAGGCCGCCAACAACAAGCTCCGGGGTGTCGAGACGAACCTGATCGCCTCGCTGCGCACCCAGGCGTCGACGCTCGCGAACGAGGCCACCACGACCGCGTGGCAGGTCGCCATCATCGTGGTGGCCGCGATGATCGCCGCGTTGCTGCTGATGCTCGCGATGGCACAGTCGCTGGTCAACCCGTTGCGCAGGCTGCGTCGCGGGGCGCTCAAGGTCGCCAACGTCACCCTGCCGAGGACGATCGACCGCATCCTCGCCGACGCGAACCCGGTGGAGGCGGCCAAGAACGCCGTCGCCCCGATGCCGGTGGACACCAGCGAGGAGATCGGCCAGGTGGCCCGCTCCTTCGACGTGGTCCACGAGCGGGCCGTCCGTCTGGCGACCGAGCAGGCGGTGCTGCGCGACAACGTCAACGACATGTTCGTCAACCTGTCGCGGCGTACCCAGGCGCTCGTCGAGCGGCAGCTGTCCGAACTGGACAAACTGGAGCAGACCGAGCAGGACCCGGACCAGCTCGCGCACTTCTTCGTGCTGGACCACCTGGCGGCGCGGATGCGGCGCAACAGCGAGAACCTGCTGATCCTCTCCGGGGTCGGCGTGGCGCGCCGGTCGTCGCAGCCGGTGCCGATCAGCGAGGTCATCGGGGCCGCGCAGTCGGAGATCGAGAACTACACCCGCGTCGTGGTGAAGTCGAGCCCGGAGACGGTCGTCCAGGGCCGCGTGGTCAACGACGTCGTGCACCTGATGGCCGAGCTGCTCGACAACGCCACGAAGTTCTCCGCCGCGGACACCGAGGTCTCCGTCAGCTCGGCGCACATCCGTTCCGGCGAGCTCGCGGTGCAGATCTCCGACCATGGCCTCGGGCTGTCCGACGAGGAGCTCACGGACATCAACAGGCGCCTGGTGGACCCGCCGCCGTTCGATCTCGCGGTGTCCCGCCGGATGGGCCTGTACGTGGTGGCGCGGCTGGCCAAGCGGCACGGCATCCGGGTCCGCCTGCACGGCGAGTTCAACTCCGGCACGTCCGCGGTGGTCATCCTGCCGAGGTCGCTGACCGGCGACGGCCCGGCTCCCGGACCCACCACCCCGGTGCCGGCGGTCACGAGCCCGACCGCCGCGTATGCCAGCGGCCAGACCGTGGTCCACACCGGACCGCAGGCGCTCACCCGGACCACCGGCCCGCAGTCGGTGACCCGGACCGGCCCGCAGTCCGGTCCGCAGTCGGTGACTCGGACCGGCCCGCAGACGGGACCGCGGACCGGCCCGCACACCGGCCCGCAGACGGGGAGCCGCACCGGCCCGCTGACCGGACCTCCGACGGGTCCCCAGACAGGACCCCAGACCGGACCGCAGCCGCCGGCAGAGCCCGAGCGGTCCCAGCCCGCGCACGCCGCCGAGGGTCGCTACGCGCGATCCGCGTGGTTCCAGCGCACCGCGCCGGAAACCGCCGGCAACGGCCACGGGAGCGGCAACGGTGGAACCGACGGCCAGGGCGTGCCGGCGCCGTCCTCCCTGAACTGGTCCACCGCCGGCGACGACGGGTGGAGCGCCGTGCGGCGCAAGCTCGGCGAGACCCAGCAGCAGGCCAAGGTCACCGACCCGAACGCGCTGCCGCGCCGTAGGCCGGGCTCGCATCTGGTGCCCGGATCGGCGGGCGTGCGGCGGCCGGACAACGGCGGCGGCGGTGCCCCGGTGCCCGCCGCCGCGGAGTCGCCGTCGCAGCACACGGCGGAGCGCGCCCGCGCCCGGCTCTCCGGCTTCCAGCAGGGCCTCTCGAGGGCCCGCAACGAACCACCCCGCCAGGCAGGGAACGGCCGGCCAGGGGAGGACGCATGACCTACGCCCCGCATGGGGACCTCACCTGGTTCCTCGACGACTTCGTGGTGCGCGTTCCCGACGTGGCGCACACGATCGTCGTGTCCGCGGACGGGATCCTGCTCGCCCGCTCGTCCACGTTGCCACCGGCCAACGCCGACCAGCTCGCCGCCGTCTCCTCGGGTCTGGCGAGCCTCAGCGAAGCCGCGGCGCGGACGTTCGACGCGGGCAACATCGTTCAGACGTGCGTCGAGATGGAGCAGGGCTACCTGTTCATGATGACGATGGGCCCGGGCGCGAGCCTCGCCGTGCTGGCCTCGCCCGACTGCGAGATGGGCCTGCTGGCGTACGAGATGACCGTCCTCGTGGAACAGGTGGGCGAACGGCTCACCCCGGAGCTTCGCGCGGCGCGCGGGCTCGCGTCCCGCGCGGGAGGACTTGCCTAAGGCGGCAGCGGTGTGGTGACCACAGCCGCGACGATGTTCGAGGAGAGGCTGGGATGCTCCCTTCCCATGTTTTCACCGATGTCGAGCGCGACGAACTGAGGACGGTGCTGGGCACCGTTGGCACCCACCCATACCGCGACCCGATCGGATTCTCGCAGGAGGTCGCCGGCCTGGTCGATCGGGGCGACGTGCCCGCGGCGCTGGTCGACGCGGCCGAACGGACCCGCAAGGACCGCACGTCCGGCACCGCCTTCGCGCACGCGCTGCGCAACTGCCCACTCGACGAGGACATTCCGTTGCTGGATCAGGAGGATCCGCTCACCGACAAGTACGCGAAGAAGCACACGTACGTGTCCGAGGCGTTCCTGCAGCTGTTCGGCCACCTTGTCCGGACGCCGCTGATGTCCTACGGGACGCGGTTCAACGGCGACTTCTTCATCGACGTGATCGCGATCAACCGCTACGTCGGCAAGGCGACCGGGTACAGCGACGGCGAGCTCGCGTTCCACAACGACCGCACCGCGCACCCGGTGCGTGCGGACTACATCACCCTGCTCGGCATGCGCTGCCCCGAGGGCGACCTCACGTACACGAGCTTCGTGTCCGGGCTGACGCTGCTCGAGATGCTCAGCGAGCTGGAGCAGAAGACGTTGCGGGAGTGGTACTTCTACACGCCGTTCGACGTGATGTCCAAGGACAACAACAAGAGCCTGTCCGTGTCGGACAACCACCCGATCTTCTACGACGACAGCAGCGTCCGGTACGTCGACACGCAGACCACCGTGGCGCCGGACGCGCCGCCGGAGGCGAAGGACGCGCTCATCGCGCTGAAGAACGCCTTGGTGCGGGCGCCGAAGGCCCGCCATCGCATCCTCGAGGGAGACCTGTTCACCTTCGCCAACCAGGACGGCCTGCACAGCCGTGAGCACATCGAGATCAACGACCCGGCGCGGGCCCGCACGCGCTGGCTGATGAAGACGTATGCGTTCCGCGACCGCGCGGCGGCGGACCGGTTCGCGGACCGCTGGATGGACGGTGTACCCGGCCGAGTGGGCGACTGATCATGAAGAGAATCGCGGTCGTGGGCAGCGGGCCGCGCGGTCTGATCGTGGTCGAACGGCTCGCCGCCCGGCTCGCGGAGGAGGACACCGGCCGGCCCATCGAGATCAACCTGATCGACGCGGTCGAGGTCGGCGCCGGCCGCATCTACCGCACCGATCAGCCGGACTGGTTCCTGATGAACACGGTGGCCGGCATGGTGTCGGCGTTCTCGGGCGTGCCGGACGAGGGCCCGACCCGCGCCGGCTCCGGTCCCTCGCTGTACGAGTGGTGGCGCGAGCGTGACCCGGACAACGCCTCCCCAGACGGCTACGCACCGCGCGCGGAGTACGGCCGCTACACCCGGTTCCTGCTCGACGCGGTCGAGGCCAACCTGCCCGAGCACGCGCTGCTCGTCCGCACCCACGCCTACGTCGAGGACGTGGTCCGCGCCGGTGACGGGTACCGGCTGTCGCTGTCCACCGGCGACGAGCTGCTGGCCGACCAGGTCGTGCTCACCACCGGACACTCCACAGTGGAGCCCGTGGGGCGCGAGCTGGAGCTGGCCGAGTTCGCCGGTGCCCGCCCCGGGCCGCGGTTCATCGACGGCGAGTCGCCGGCGGACATGCCGATGGACGCCATCGACGCGGGGACCCCGGTCGGCGTCATCGGCCTCGGGCTGTCGTTCTACGACGTGATGGCGGCGCTGACGCTGGGCCGCGGCGGTACGTTCCACCCGACCGACACGGGCGGGCTGCGCTACGTCCCGAGCGGGGACGAGCCGGTCCTGATCGCGGGGTCGCGCAGTGGGATGCCGGTCCCGGCGCGCGGGCGCAACCAGAAGCCGCCGCGGTTCTCGTACCGCCCGCGCCTGTTCATGCCGGGGAACATCCGCAGCCAGACGCCGACCGGGCCGCTGGACTTCCTGGGCGACGTGTACCCGTGGCTCATCGCCGAGGTCAACCTCGTCTACTACGCGACGATGCTGCGCCGCGACGCCGACGAGACCGCGGAGCGGGGGTTCGTGGACGCGGTGACGCGTGCCGCGGAGAGCGCCGTCGTGCCGGACGTCCCGGCCGTCGCGGCGGACCACGGCCTCGCCGGCGTGCCGGCGCTGGACCTCGACGAGCTGGCGCACCCGTTCGCCGGCCGAACCTTCGCCGGCCGCTCGGAGTTCGACGACGCGCTGCGGGCGGCGATCACGGCCGACCTCACCGAGGCGGCGCACGGCAACGTCGGCTCACCGCTCAAGGCCGGGCTCGACGTGCTGCGCGACTGCCGCGGGCCGATCATGAAGATGGCCGACTTCTCCGGGTTCAACCCGGTGTCGCACCGGCGGGACTTCGTCGGCTGGTACGCGGCGCGGTCGGCGTTCCTCGCGGCGGGCCCGCCCGCCATGCGGCTGCGGCAGGTGCTGGCTTTGCTGGAGGCCGGCGTGCTGCGGATCATCGGGCCGCTGGCGGTGTTCGCGACGGACTCGGATGCCGGCCGGTTCAGCGTCTCCTCGCCGCGGGTGTCCGGCGCGCACGAGCACGTCGACGTGATCATCGACGCGCGGGTGCCGGACCCGAACCTCGCCCGCGACCGCAGCCGGCTGACCCGGCGCCTGCGGGAGCGCGGCACGTGGACCGGGTACGTCAACGGCGACGGCCCCGAGGCGTTCGCCACCGGCGGCGTCGCCGTGACCACGAGCCCGTACCACCCGATCGGCCGCGACGGCGAGCCGGACGAGGGGCTCTACGTGGTCGGCATCCCGACCGAGCACACCCGCTGGTTCATGCAGGTGGGCAGCAACCGGCCGGGGCTGTGGGGGGACTTCGTGCACGACGGTGACGCGATCGCGGCGCACCTGCTCAAGGAAGGCGGCTGAGTGGACACCCCGACGCGGCCCCGGGTCGCGGCGAGATTCGGCGGACTCGAGCGGTCGGCCACGATGGTGCTGCACGACGTGGTCCAGGAACTGCGTGCGGCCGGACGGTCCATTGTGGATCTTGCGAAGGGCGAGCCGGACCAGCCCACCCCCACCGTGGTCACCGACGCCGCGATCACCGCGCTGCGCGACGGGCACACCCGGTACACCGTCAGCCGCGGGATTCCCGAGCTGCGCGCGGAGATCGCGAAGAAGCTGGCGGCCGACAACGCGATCCACGTCGACGCGGACGACGGGGTCGTCGTCACGCCGTCGGGAAAGCACGCGCTGTTCGTTGCCATGATGGCGATCCTCGACCCGGGCGACGAGATCATCGTGCCGTCGCCGGGTTGGGTCAGCTACCGCGCGATGGCCCAGCTCGTCGGCGCCCGGGCGGTGCCGGCCGAGCTGACCGACGCGGACGGCTACCGGCTCACCGGGGACGTGCTCGCCGGCGGCCTGACCGAGCGCACGAAGGCCGTGCTCGTCAACACCCCGAACAACCCGACCGGCAGAGTGCTCGACAGCGGGGAGCTCGACGTCCTCGCGGAGTTCGTGACCGAGCACGACCTGCTCGTGATCACCGACGAGATCTACGAGACCATCCGGTTCGGCGGGGGACCGCACCTGAGCGTAGCGGCCCGGCCCGAGTGCGCCGACCGGACGCTGACCGTCAACGGGTTGTCCAAGAGTCATGCGATGACCGGCTGGCGGCTCGGATACCTGGCCGGCCCGCCGGACCTGATGGCGGGGGCGGTGAAGGTCCAGGAACACACCGTCAGCTGCGCGACCTCCTTCGTGCAGCACGCCGCCGTGGCCGCGCTCACCGGCGCGGACCACGACGTGGCGCTGATGGTGGCCGAGTACGCCCGGCGCCGCGACCTCGTGGTGTCCGCACTGGACGGTCTCGGCGGGATCACCTGTCCCGCGCCGGACGGCACGTTCTACGCCTTTCCGGACATCCGGGGCGCGGGCCACGGCGAATCGGCGGAGTTCGCCGAGTGGCTGCTGCGGGAGGCGGGAGTCGCGATCGTGCCCGGCCCCGCGTTCGGCCCCGGCGGCGAGGGACACATGCGACTGTCCTTCGCGGTACCGGCCACTGTGCTCAGTGACGCGCTGGAGCGGATGACCGAGGCGCTGTCGTCCTCATGACCGGTCCGGCCGGCAGAGCCCGGTGCTCAACCTTCCCCGGGACCGTCCTCGGGCAGTGCCTCGTCCACTGTGGTGACAGCGGCCGTGTGGCGGATGAGCGTCATCGCCACGTCGTGTACTTTCTTAGTGCGGGCGGCGGTGGCGTCCTCGAGGATCTTGACGCGATAATCTCGGTCGTGTGCGTCGCGGGCGGCGGAGAGCACGACCAGGTCGGTGGAGACGCCGGCGAGCATCAACGTGTCGACGTTCTGCTTGCGCAGCAACAGGTCGAGGTGGGTGCCGTAGAACGGGCTCACCCGGCGCTTGACCACGATGGACTCATCAGGGTCCGGCCGCAGGGCGTCGTGCACCTGCGAGTTCCACTCACCGATCATCGGTCGCCTGTCGACGGGGTCGCGGAACAGCGGCGAGTTCGCCGGGAAGTCAGCGTGCCCCGGCGAGAACCCGATCACCACGTAGATGACCGGCACACCCCGGCCGCGCGCGCGGCTGATGGCGGTCGCCGTCCGGGACAGCACGTCTCGTCGCGCGACCTGCTCCGCGAAGCCGTCCTCGGCTTTCGTTCCGTCGGGGTGGATCAGAAAATTGATCATGTCCAGGATCAGCAGTGCAGAGCTCACGGTCCTGAGCTTATCCGTACCAAAGGAGAATCCCGATGGACGCCAATCGTCGAGCCGTACTGATCGCCGGGCTGGCCGCGACCGCGGCCGCCGCCGGCGCGACGGTCGCGGCAACAAAGGGTGCGTCGGCCGCACAGACGAAGGACGTACCGCCGCCGCCGCTCGACGGCGAGCTCAAGTTCGACCGGGCTACCCGGGACGCGGCGGGGGAGGACTTCGGGCACCTCATCCGGCGCACGCCCGAGGCGGTGCTCGTGCCCGGGTCCGACGACGACGTGGCCGCGACGATCAAGTGGGCCGCGCAGCGGCACCGAAAGTTCGCCCCACAGGGGCAGAGCCACTCGGTGTTCGGAAGATCCGAGGCGGAGGACGGAGTGGTCGGCGACATCACCGCGCTGAGCTCGGTCGGGAACGTGCAGAACGACCGGATCGTGGTCGGGGGCGGCGCGAAGTGGAGCGAGATCCTGGCCGTGACCCTCGCGGCGGGCAAGACGCCGCCGGTGCTCCTCGACTACATCGAGCTGTCCGTCGGCGGCACGATCGTCGTCGGCGGCGTGGGCGGCACGACGTCGGAGTACGGCGTCGTGGCCGACAACGTGATCGAGATGAAGGTGGTCACCGGGGAGGGCCAGAAGCTCACCTGCTCGGCGAGCCAGAACTCCGACCTGTTCGACGCGGTGCGCGCGGGGCTCGGCCAGGTCGGTGTGATCACCGAGGCGACGCTCAAGCTGGTCGCGGCGCCCGAGTCGGTGCGCCGGTATCTGCTGGTCTACCCGGACCTGGCCACGATGGTGGCGGACGCGCGGCTGCTGAGCACCAGCGAGGACGACCGCTTCGACGCGGTGCAGGGTGCCGTCATCCCGTCGCCGTCCGGCGGGTTCGTCTTCCGGCTGGACCTGGCGAAGTACTTCACCGGCACCGCGCCGGACGACGGCGCCCTGCTCGCCGGCCTGTCGGACAACCCGGACGCCCGGCAGATCTCCACGCTGGCCTACTTCGACTACGTCAACCGGCTCGCCGCGCTGGAGAACCTGCTGCGGTCGAACGGCCAGTGGTTCTTCCCGCACCCGTGGATCACCACCTTCGTCGGGGACTCCGACGTGCAGTCGGTGGTCAGCGGCGAGCTGGATCGGCTGAATCCGCCGGTGGACCTCGGGCAGTTCGGCCAGGTCGTGCTCTCGCCCATCAAGCGGGGCGCGATCGAGAGCCCGTTGCTGCGGATGCCCTCGGACAGCCTGTGCTACGCGTTCAACTATGTACGGGTCCCGACCACCGATGACACCAGCAACGCCAGCCGGCTGGTCGAGGCCAACAAGGCCATGTACCAGCGGGTCAAGAACGCCGGCGGCACCCTGTACCCGGTCAGCGCGTTCCCGCTGAACAAGAACGAATGGCGGCAGCACTTCGGGTCGGCCTTCGGCCGGCTGGATGACGCCAAGCGCAAGTTCGACCCGGGCCACGTGCTGACCCCGGGCTACGAGATCTTCTGAGCCCGGCCCCGTACCCGCACCGGCCGCCGGTCCCGCCCGTCACGGGCAGGGCCGGCGGCCGTCGTTCGTGGCGCCGACCGCGGCACGGACTGGCACGGACCGGGACACGGGATGTGGCACTGACCGTGTTCACCGTCGGTTCGCGCCGGCGTTTCGTGGCCGTGGTCCGGAATGGTCGGGAAGATCATCACGCAGGCGGTCCGCGGGTTTCCGGCGCGCCGAACGTACCGGTGGCCCGATTTCTCCGGCTCCATAACGATCTTTTCGTTTTCGAGCCGAGTGTGAGCTCGGCGGCTCGCCGGCACCCGAGCCGTGCCCGGTCACGGAGCCGCCGCGCCGCCTGGCCGGGTCGGCCGGAGGCGGACCACGGCGGCCCGGCAGTGCGGCCGCGGCGAACTAAATTGTTCACCAAACGCCGCACCGCCGATCCTTGAATATCGACAAGGAATATAGACAGCGCGCTCCATAAATGTGCGGAAGAGTTCTCCGGGCCGTCACAGCGTGTGATGATCGGCGGGACAAACCCGTGATCTCCGCGTTGATGTCGTTCGTCCGGGTCGCCGAACGGAGGACAACCGATTAACCCGAATGCCGTGCGCCGATTGGAGGGTGTATCGATCAATCTTCGATGGCTGCGGTGTCGAATTGTCCGTTCTATTCCGCGCGGCGCGCGTGTCCATCGCCGGGTCGGGCCCACGTGGCCACATGTGGCGGCGCCGGCGGCGTCCGCATCCATAGTCCTTTATTGCCAAGCGATTCGTCCGACCGGACGTATACCCGCGCGGCAGGTGGCTGCCCCCGTCTGACGTAGCGTTAGCGATCAATTACGTAAAGCTTTGTTGTTTGTTCTGCTTCTCAGAGCGTCTGAATTGACGTACGCTCCATGGCGCTGTCAGGTCGTGTGGCATAACAGCCGGTACGCATAACCCCTCGGGGTTTGATTTGGGCTGCGATTTTATGGGGGCGAACGTGCTCGCGGGAATGAAGGTGGAGGCGGCTTCGGAGGTCGGTCCGGAATGGGTCGACGAAGTCCTGCTGGCCGGTCCCGACAAAAACGTCCCGTTGCACTTGCCGGCTGGGCCGATTGCCCTGCCGGCGTTGCGCCAACTGGTCGCGGAGCGGCAGGAGGCGCTGGTGGCGGCCGGCCTGCGGCGAGGTGGCTGCGCCGCGCTGCGGCTGCCGCCCTCGTTGACCTACGTCGCCAATCTCCTGGCGGTGTGGCGGATCGGGGCACAGGCCGTGCTGCTCGACCACCGGCTCACCCAGTACGAGGTGGACCAGGCGGCGGAGCGGCTCGGTGTCCAGCTGATCGTCTCCGTGGACAGGACGATGAGCGGCCCGCTCAGCGTGTTCGCGGACGTGACCGAGTCGATTCTCACCCGCGAGGGTGAGCCCGCCCGGACACCGCATGCCGTGCTGCAGCTCAGTTCCGGGTCCACCGGGCCGTCCAAGGTCATCGGCCGCACGGCCGCCGACCTCGTCGCGGAGATCGACCGGTACACCCGGATCGACGGCGTGCCACTGGGTGGCGAGCGGATCATCCTGCTGCCCTCGATGGTGCACGTGCTCGGCCTGGTCGGCGGACTGCTCTACGGGCTGCATGCCGGTGTCCAGCTCGTCCCGCCGCGGCGGCTGACCGGCGACAGCATCCTCGAGGCCGTGGCCGCCGCGCCGACGCCGGCCACCGTACTGGGCGTGCCGTTCCACATTGGACTTCTCGCGTCGGTGGCCGACCCGCCGAAGCTGCCCCAGCTGAAGCGGATGACCACCGGCGGCGAGCTCGTGCCGGCCGCGACCGCGACCGCGTTCGCCGACAAGTACGGCGTGCCGCTGGGCAACATGTGGGGGATGACCGAGGTAGGCGTCATCGCGACCGACCTGTTCGGCGAGCACCGGCCGTCGCTGATGCCAGCGCCCGGGCTGCGGGTACGCGAGGAGAACGGCGAGCTGCTGGTCAGCCGGCCGGAGTCGCCGTATGTCGGGCAGTCCGACCCGTCCCGGTGGGCGGAGGGCTGGCTGCACACCAAGGACGCGGGCCGGGTCGACGAGGCCACCGGGCTGGTGACCGTGCTCGGCCGGCTGGACTCCCAGGTCTCCGTCGGTGGCCTGAAGGTGGACCTGACCGAGGTCGAGCACGAGCTGACCGAGGTGTCCGGCGTGGTGGGCGCGGTTGTGCTGTACGACAAGGAGATCACGGCCTACGTCCAGCTCGACGACTCCGTGTCCGGGGCGAGCGTGGAGGCCGCGCTGGCCGAGCGCGTCGCCGGCTACAAGCGCCCCCGCACGCTGCACGTCGTCGAGGCGCTGCCCAGGACCACGACCGGCAAGCTCGTCCGCGACCGGAACGTGCTGCGGGAGGCCGTGCCGTGATTCCCCTGCCTGGAAATGACTTTGAGGCCACCCGTCACGATCATCCGGCTCGGGCCGAACCAACCGAGCGTGTGTGACACACACAGAGAGAGAAGGTAGGTAATGCAGGCTGCGGAGATCCGTGCGTTCGTCATGGAGACCTTGCGGGAGATGAACTACGACACCGAGGGCATCGACGACGACAGCACGCTCGGCCCGGCCGGGGTTGATCTGGAGTCCCTCGCGCTGGCCGAGCTCGCGGTACGGGTCGAGGACAAGTTCGGCGTGCGCTTCGCGGAGGAGGAGTCCGAGGAGCTGGCGCTGATGACGGTCGGCGAGTTCACGAAGACCGTCGCGGAGCGGGTCACGAACGTGGCCGGCGCGGGCCAGGCGGGATGAGGGCCGGCCTGATTCTTCTCGTGGAGGCGTGTGCATGACCGAGCGGCCGACCTTGGCGCGGGAGGACGTCGTCGCGATGGTCGCCAGCTTCGGCGACCGGCCGGTGGCCGAGGTGAGCGAGCGGATCGACTCGATCCAGCTTGCCTGGCTCGTCCATCAGGTGGAGCAGCGGTACGGCGTGGAGCTCGAGCTCGACGACGCACAGTTCGGCCGAATGAGCACCATCTCGGGGGCCGTCGAGGTGTTGCGTGAGGCAGTGATGGTGGTTGAGGATGCGTGACCCTGCGACAGGAGCGGGGATCACCGGGCTGGCCGCGGTCAGCGTGCTCGGCAGGGGAGCGCAGGCACAGCTGGCCGGCGGGCTCACCGGTGCGGCCGCGTTCGCGCCCGTCCGGCGGTTCGATGTGGACCGTCGTCGGGTGAAGGACGCGGCGACCCTGTCCGACGCGGGCTCACTCGCCGACGAGCTGGCCGATGTCGTCCGCGAGGCGTGCGAGGCGGCCGGGCTCACCCCGGCGCAGCGCGCCGCGACCCCGCTGCTGCTCGCGGTCCACGGGCACCCGGCCGCCGGCCGCGTGTCCGAAGAGGACGGACAGGCGCCGACCGCGACCCGGTTCGCCGCGGAGCTGGCCCAGCGCACCGGGCTCGGCGGCGCCGCCAAGGTCTACACCTGCGCCTGCGTGTCGGCGAGCACGGCGGTCGCCGACGCCGCGGCGCTGATGCGGCTCGGTCGGGCCGAGCGGGTGGTCGTCGCCGCCGGGTACCTCGTCGAGCCGGACCAGTTCGCGCTCTTCGACGCGGGCCGGGCACTCGCCACCGACGGCGCCGCCCGTCCGTTCAGCGCCGGGCGCGGCGGCCTGCTGCTGGGCGACGCCGTGTCGGCCGTCGTGCTCGAGGCCGGGGTCCGCGACGCCGTCGCCGAGGTCGTCGGCTGGGGCCGCGCGGGCGATGCCTACCACACCGTGCGCCCCGATCCCGAGGGCGGCGGCCTGGCGCGGGCGATCGCCGCCGCGCTGCGCCGAGCCGGGGTCGGGCCGGACGAGATCGGCTACGTCAACGCGAACGCGAGCGGCGCGGAGGGCGACTCCGCCGAGGCCGCCGCGCTGCACCTGGCACTCGGCCCGGCCGTGGCGCGGGTTCCGGTCAGCTCCACGAAGTCCGTGCACGGACACGCGCTCGAGGGTTCCGGGCTGCTCGAGCTGATCATCACGGCACTCGCCGTCCACGCGGGCAAGCTGCCCGTCAACGCGGGCTACCTCGGCGCCGACCCGGACTGCGCGCTGGACCTCATCGTGGGCGCGCCACGGCAGGCGGAGAGCCCGTACGCGCTGAGCCTCAACGCCGCGTTCGGCGGCGCCAACACGGCGTTGCTGGTGCGGGCGGCGGAAGGAACCGGGGGAACTGGGGGAGCACCGTGACCGACACCTCCGAGTTACCCGTGCTCGCCGAGGCCGGCTGGTCTCGCGGGGAGGAGCCGGCGCCGGTTCCCGGGTTCGTCGTGTCCATGTTCAGCCCGCTGGTCGCTCGGCTCGCGGACCGCTGCCTGACCACGCGGCACGGGACCGCGCCGGCACCCGCGGAGGTCGGCCGGCGCACCGCGGTGGTCCTGGTGAGCGAAAGCGGAGACGCGCGCAGCGCCGCGCACGTGGCGGGCGCGGTCGACACCGGGGCGCGCGTCGGACCGCTGCTGTTCTTCCAGTCCGTGCCCAACAGCATCGCGGGGCACGTGGCCACCCGGTGGGGGCTCGGCGGCCCGGTGCTCTGCCTGTGTCCCACCGGGGACCCGCGGGCGGAGGGCATGGCGCAGGCGCGACTGCTGATCGACGACGGGGACGCGGACGAAGTCCTGGTGGTCTGCGTCGAACAGACGGTCGCGCGGGCAGCCGAACAGGCCGGGGACGGCATCGAGGGGTTCGCCTTCCTGGCGAGCAAAGGAGAGTCACGATGAACGCACGGGGCCTGCGGGCCGTCCTCGCCGCCGACCCGGACGTCGGCGCCGGCAACGTGTTGGCCACGGTCCTCGCGCACGGCGCCGATCCGGATGGGCCGGGGCTGATCTTCGACACACCGGTCGACGGCCGCCCGGCGGAGCACCCGTTCACGCTCGGCGAGCTGAACACGATGGTCGACGCCCGCGCGGCGTGGCTGCACGAGCGCGGCATCCGCAGGCGTGACCCCGTCGCGGTGTGGGCCACCGCCGCCGCCGACATCGTGCTGAGCTTTCTCGCGCTGACCAGGATCGGCGCGATTCCCGCGCTGATGAACGGAAAGATGGCGCCGGAGATCGCGGCCGAGTACCTGCGCCGGCTGCGTGCCCGCGGCGTGCTCGCGGACGCCGCGCACGCCGAGCTGCTCGCCGGGCACGACCTGAGCTCCCCGGGCTACGGCATGACCGCCGAGCTGCTCGGCGAGCCCGCCGAGCTGGGGCAGGGCGACCCCGCGGCCGCGCCGCCGCACTACCGCCACCACCAGGACGACCCGGTGTCGATCACCCACACGTCCGGCACCACCGGGGTGCCCAAGGCCGTGCTGCACAGCCACCGCACGATCTTCGAGGCCACCCGGCACCTGCTGACGATGCCGCAGGCGCAGGGCACCAACCGGATCCTCAACGTGCTGCCGATCCCGCACACGGCGACGATCCTGATGGTCAACCAGGTGCTCGGGAACCGCGCGCAGATGCTCTGTCTGTCCGAACAGGACGGTGAAACCGTGCTGGACGCCATCGAGCGGTGGCGGCCGGAGGCGGTCTACGGCTTCGCGGTGACCTGGGCCGGCCTCGCCCGCTTCGACCTCGCCCAGCGGTCGGTCGACTCGGTCCGGATGTGGTTCAACACCGGCGACTGCGCCCACGAGACACACATCCGGCGGCTGGTGGCCGTCGGCTCGCGGGAGGTCGTGACGCGCGAGGGCCGCAGGCGGGTGCCGGGCTCGCACTTCATCGACGGCCTGGGCTCGTCGGAGATGGGGCACAACGGTTTCCACGTGACGCACACGATCGACTCCGACCACTACGGCCGGCGCATCGGCCGGCCGTACAAGTTCGCCGAGGTCGCCGTGCTCGACGACGACGGCGGCGAGCTGCCCGCCGGGCGAGTCGGCCGCCTCGGGTTCCGCTCGCCCACGCTCTCGCCCGGCTACTGGAACGACTCGGTGACCACCCACCGGGCGCGGGTGGGTGGCTGGTACCTCACGGGCGATCTCGTCCACCGCGACGAGGCGGGCAACTACTACCACGTCGACCGCTCGCCCGATGCCGGTGGCGGCGACGGGTTCTACACCGCGCTGTCCGAGGAGCGCATCCTCGCCGCGCTTCCCGACGTCCTCGACTGCACGGTGGTGATCACCGACGAGGACGGGGCCGTGCACACCGACGTGCTGCTCGAGCTGGACCCGCACGCCGAGGCTGACACCGATCGCACCGAGGCGGTCCGCGCGGCGCTGGGCGAGCGGGTCGGCGCCACGCTGCGGCGGGTGGGCACGATCAGCCAGGACGACGTCCCGCTCACGGTGACGGGCAAGGTGCGCAAGTTCCTGCTGCGTCACGAGCCCGTACACAAGGTCCGGATATGACCGTGAGCGGGAGCGACGGAGTGTTCGTCGTCTGGACTGACGATCGCGCGCAGGCGTGTCGGCGGCGAGCACGTGAGGAGGGAAGGCGGCGAGTAGCGCAGAAGCGAAGCGAACTATGAGCACCGTGAACGGGAGCGACGGAGTGGACACAGCCACGATCACCGGAATGGGCCTGCTGACGCCCGTCGGGCGGGGGGTGGAGGAGGTGTTCCACGCCTTGTGCGTCGGCAAGTCCGGGCTGTCCGCGCCGCCCGCCGACCACCCCGCGGCGGACTCGGTGGACGTCGGCGGTTTCGTGCCCGATGTGGACCCGCGCACCGTCGTGTCCGGACCGGCCGCGTCCGTTGTGGACAGGACCGTGGTGCTTGCCCTGCTGACCGCGGCCGACGCGCTGGCCGACGCCGGCATCGAGGTCGGCCGCGATGTCGACCCGGGCCGGATCGGCGTGATCGTCGGCGGGGTCGGCGGCATGGCCATGCTGGAGAAGCAGGTGCTGGCCCGCGGCGAGCGTGGCCGTACGGCGGTCAGCCCGTACCTGCTGACCGGGATCCTGCCGAACATGCCGGCCGCCCGGATCGCGATCACGCACGGGATCCGGGGCTACAGCGCGAGCATCGGCACCGCGTGCGCGTCCGGCGCGCAGGCGATCGCGGACGCGCTGCGGCTCATCCGGTCCGGTGACGCGGACGTGGTGGTGTGCGGCGCCAGCGAGGCACCGCTGTTCCCGACGTTCGCCGACACGTTCGGCAACGCGCGGGCGCTGGCCCGCCGGTGGCCGGATCCGACCGCCGCGAGCCGCCCGTTCGACAAGCGCCGCAACGGGTTCGTGCTCGCCGAGGGCGCCGCGATGATGGTGCTCGAACGGGTGGAGCACGCCGACGGGCGCGGTGCCGCGGGCTATGCCGACGTGGTCGGCTGGGGCGCCACCACGGATGCCCACCACCCGACGACCCCGCGTCCGGACGGCGCGGGGGCCGCGGAGTGCATGCGCCGGGCGCTGGCGAGCGCCGGGGTGGCGCCGTCCGCGATCGGCTACGTCAACGCGCACGGCACGTCCACGAAGCTGGGTGACATCGCGGAGATCTCCGCGCTGGGCACGGTCTTCAGCGGCGACGGGCCGCCGGTCAGCTCCACCAAGGCGCTGACGGGGCACATGCTCGGCACCTCGGGTGTCGTCGAGGCCGCGGCGAGCGCGCTCGCCGTCGCCCGCGGCGTGCTGCCCCCGACCTACAACCTCGACGAGGTCGACCCGGACTGCCCGGCCGACCACGTCCGGGCCACGCCACGCACCGCCGGCCCGCACTACGCGCTCTCCAACTCCTTCGGCTTCGGCGGCCAGAACGTCAGTTTGGTGCTCGGTGAAGCGAGCACCGCGAACAGGCGGGAGCAACTGAGCGGAGCGACCCCATCAGCACAGAACGGTTAGGACAGATGAAGGTTTCAGGGATCGATCACATCGAGTTATACGTCGGCGACGCACGCCAGGCCGCGTTCTACTACTGCACGGCGTTCGGCTTCCGGATCTACGGACAGGGCGGACCCGAGACCGGCCTCAAAGGACAACGATCGCTGCTGCTCGGGCAGGGCGACGTCCGCATGGTGCTGACCTCGGGGCTCGTCCCCGACCACCCGGCGACCGAGTACGTGCGGCGGCACGGCGACGGGGTCGCGGTGATCGCCATGGAGGTCGACGACACGGAGCAGACGTACGCGACGCTCGTGGAGCGGGGCGCGGGAGCGGTCGCGTCACCGGCCCGCTACGCCCTCGGCGACGCGACGGTCACGGTCGCCGAGGTCTCGGGCTTCTCCGACGTCACGCACCGGCTGGTGGAGCGCGAGGGCCCGCGCGCGGAGTTCCTGCCCGGCGCGATCCATATGTCCACTGTGGACGAGAACGTGGACGCGGGTGAGGACGACGAGCTGCTGCGCACCATCGACCACATCGCGATCTGCGTGCCGGCCCAGGCGCTGGCGCCGACCGCGAAGTACTACGAGGACGTGTTCGGGTTCACCGAGATCTTCGAGGAGTACATCGAGGTCGGCGGCCAGGGCATGGACTCCAAGGTGGTGCAGAGCGACTCGAAGCAGGTCACGCTCACGCTGATCGAGCCGGACACGGCCCGCAGGCCCGGCCAGATCGACGACTTCCTGCAGTGGCACGCCGGCGCGGGCGTCCAGCACGTGGCATTCAGCACGGGGAACATCGTGGCCGCGGTGACCTCGCTCGCCGAGCACGGCGTCCGGTTCCTCGGCACGCCGGGGAGCTACTACGACACGCTGACCGAGCGGGTCGGCGAGCTGGACGCGCCCATCGAGAAGCTGCGCGAGCTGGGCGTGCTGGTCGACCGCGACCACTGGGGCCAGCTGCTGCAGATCTTCACCGAGTCCATGCACGTGCGCCGCACGCTGTTCCTGGAGATCATCGAGCGGCGCGGGGCGCTCACCTTCGGCAGCGGCAACATCAAGGCGCTGTACGAAGCCAAGAACCGCGAGTTGACGGGGGCTGCCCGATGACACGCCAGACGAACTCGACCGAACGATTCTCGCTGTCGGAGCACGAGCGTGCGCTGCTGCCGTCCGACGAGGACGTGCGGTCCTACGCCGAGCACGGCTGGTACCTCACGAAGAAGCTGTTCACCGACGACGAGGTCGACGGGCTGGTCGAGGCGAGCGAGCGGTACTACGCGGGCGAGCGGTCCCGCCGGCTGCCCATCCACCCGCCGCGGCTGGCCTACTGGGAGCCGTCGAAGGGGAACGTCCAGCGGCACAACGACTACGTGCACTACGAGAGCGACCCGCTGGCCAAGCTGCTGATCAAGCCGCTGATCGGTGCGGTGGCGGCGCGGCTCGCGGAGGCGGACGAGATCCGGGTGTTCCAGTCGACGCTGATCTACAAGCCGCCGGTGGCCGGCGAGCCGTCGAACATCGTGCCGTGGCACTTCGACAAGCACTACTGGTCGTCGTCCTCGTCGGAGCGGATGCTCACGGCGTTCATCCCCTTCCACGACTGTGACGAGGAGATGGGCACGATCACGATGGTCGACGGCAGCCACCGCTGGGCGGAGGTCGGTGCGGAGGACAGCCAGACTCGGCACTTCGCCCAGCGGGACCGTTCCGAGCTGGAGGAGATGCTCTCGGCCAACGCGGAGTACAACGGCGTCGAGGTCACGAAGATCCCGATGATCATCCCCAAGGGACACATGAGCTTCCACCACTGCCGGACCTACCACGGCAGCGGTCCGAACCGGAGCGACCGGCCACGCCGCGCGGTGTCACTGCACCTGCAGGACGGCGCGAACGGCTACCGGGAGTTCCCGCTGTCCGACGGCAGCCTCGCGTTCTACAACCACGACTCGCTCGTGCGGTGTACCGCCGACGGCCGGCCCGACTACGCCGACCCGGACTACTGCCCGATCCTGTGGCGAGACTGAGCTTCCCCGCACCTGCGACCAACCGACACCAAAGACGAGCGAGGAGAACGGCCAGTGTCCAGGCACCTGATCGCGATCAAGAACCAGAGCAACGGGTGACGACGGACGTGGGGTCCGCATCGATGAGTAGCGTTTTCGCGCGGCGCAAGCTGCTGGGTATTTTGTCGGGTAGTTGGGTTGCGCAGGCGTGTTATGTGGTGGCGAGGTTGGGGGTTCCGGATGCGTTGGCTGCGGGTCCG